>NZ_JAGDXM010000025.1 GCF_023256435.1 Thermoplasma sp.
GGTCATCGATGCCCTGTGCTCCACTCCGCCGACGGCCTGGAGCACTATCGCCTTCTTCACCGTGTCCAGGCCGACTATCTCCGGGGCATACTGCGAGGCGAGGTAGTCCAGCGGCGATGCGCTTTTCGCTACCGCCTCTATCCTCTTCACGTCCTCCTCTGTGATCGAGACGTCCTCAACGTTTTCTTTCTCCCCGCTCACCGCCTCGAGGACATGCGTCACATACACGCTCTTGTCCTTCCTCTCGACCTGCTTCTGCCTCAGTATGCCGGTCACGATTGCACGGTCGCCCACCGCGAATTTGTTCAGCGTCGCATTGCTGAAGATGACCCTCAGCGATATCGGCGTGCTGCCGACGTCCTCGTAGTTCTCGGTTATGATGGCCTCCTGGAACTTCTTCATCTGTGGCTTTCGCACCTCGATGAACGGCCCCTTTTTCTTGCACTCCGGGCATTGCCTTATGACTGAAGCATCTATGACGGGGAGGTCGAAGGTTGCCTCACAGGAGAGGCATTTGAAAATATGCGACGTCACCTCCTCCATCGGCGTATCGGAGATGTAGCGTATCCAGCCCCTTACCTGGACAAGGCGGTCCTTGTGCTTTTCCAGGCTCAGGTCGCTGATGTGCACGAAGAGCTCGTCTGCGTTCTTGATGATGAAGTGCGGCATAACGAAGTCGGGCCACTCTTCTCCAAGGGCGTTTGCGGTCTTGTAGTACATTGAATCGTAGAGGGCTGAATCCAGAAGCTCGAGTGTCTTCTCCGGATCGGCCAGCAGGGAGTCGTAGACGTCCCCGATCATGCGCCCGTAGTCGGCCCTCTCGTATTCCTCAGCGTAGAGGTCGTATACCTTCTTGCGCTGTTCGTCAGTCATCCCGGCGGTGAGCTGGGCTACCTCATCGTTGGTCGGCCTTCTGTAGTTCTGGGCGAACTCTTTTTCGCCCCTCATCCAAGCCAGATCAAGGTAGTACGTTTCATACCAATCATGGTCCTTGCCGTCTGCAAGGAAGCGAAGCATGAACTCCCTTGCATAGTTCCAGTCGATCACCCGCCCCCTCATCTCTTACTCCTCCCGTAGAACGTATCGAAGATCTTCAGCTGGAGCGGGTTCCTGCTGACGATGTCCACATCGTCCTGATGCCTCTCCTTGAAGACCATGAGAACCTTTTCAGCTGAATCCGGATCGTATCCAACGGAGCCCATGACGACTGTGTCGGTGGCCCAGAGATAGAGCGGGCGCTCCACGCTGACATATGCGTCGAGAAGGCTCTGGATCTCCATCTCATCCCATGAAAGCATCATTCCACCTCCCTCTCAATTTCCAGCTTTTTGCCAGTAGAACGAATGATGAGAACATCTCCCGGCTTCCAGCTGACAGAATCGACTATGCTCTTCGGAAGGCGTATGTAAATCCCCGATGAATGCGAATCTTTCTGTGCCTTCGTCTTGTCAATCATCTTTATCTCCTCTTCCATAACTTTCATAAGAAAGCATAAGATTACCTTCCTTATAAATCTTACGAATTCTTGATAAAATATATAAGTTTAAATTATTCTTTAGAATTTCATAAGAATGACTGAAAAACATGGAACCGGCAGTTTTCACCTTGGATCCAAGGGTGAAGGGCTGATCTACATCTCCAAGCGGCTCGTTGCAGACCTCCCGTTTTCCGACAAGGACCAGCTTAGGATTACCATCGCCGACGGTAAGGTAATCATCGAGAAGCTCTGATCTCACCATGATCCACCTCCTCGGCCGGTGTGCCGATGAGCTTTGTTCCGTCCGTCCTTAGCAGGATCTGCTGCTTATCCTGCCAGCTCAACGACTCCAGCAGCTTCTTTGGCAAATAAAGGCGTCCAGCTCCGTCCTTATCCCTATAAATTCTAGCTATGCCGATCAATTCATTCTCCTCCATTTTTTTCTCACCCTTACAATCCCGTAAGGAGATTGATATATATAAGACTTACGGATTTGTAAGGATTTAGTTAGAGTTTTAATAAACCGGTGGTTTCCGTAACCATGGAAATAAAAGACATTGGAAGGATCTATGTAGGCAGAGACGGTGAGGGAAGGCTCTACATACCTAAATCCCTGATGGCCAAGCTCAATTTTGCTCACGGGGAAAAGGTTAAGCTCACATTCGACGGGTCTAGGCTCATAATAGAAAAGCTCTGACCTCATGCTGAGCCACCTCCTTGCAAAAATGGCAGAGGCCCCTGGACAGGCGCTGGGATAGCGTTATTCTCAGGATCTAGGCCGCGCAGTTCGTCGAAGAAAAGTATGAACAATTTTTCTCTGAGATCGCTGCGTTTTACCCGCGGACTCGGATTTCCTGCTCCCCTCGGACCCGCTTATAAAGGTTGATCATCATTGTTTTGAAGCGAGATATCAAGCTAATTATAATGCCGTGAATTCTCCTCCATCGCGGAATGCGATGCATTGAAACCATGTATGATAGTGGTTGTGTGTTATGCAATGATTGTATAGTTACAATTTTTCATTGGAACAAGGCCTAAGTCGAGAAGCTACATATAATTATTTCTCAGAGCTGCCTTCAGGGATATATTCAAAGGAAAGGTTTATATAATTTCTACATTATCTTGTCGAGATAGGAAATAGCTATCCTGAGCCCACTTTGAATCCTGGATTAATGGAGGCACCTTAAATGAACGCTGAAATTCAGGATATAACAAGCAAAAGATGCAAAATAGAATACACATCGAACAAGATGATCCGAACCGTGGAAAAGAACCAGCAAGACTGAAAATAATCTGAATCAGTAACGCTGCTTTCATATATGGGCGAATGGAAATAGAACGTTATGGGTGAGAATGATGTCAGATGTCATTATGGTAAATACAGAATATATACCGGGCAAGCGCATAGTTAAGGTATTTGGTACAATCTGGGGCATAACTGTAAGAAGTAGAGGCCTGGGCGGTAACCTTGTAGCCGGTTTAAGATCGCTTGCAGGCGGAGAGATAAAGGAGTACACAAAGATGCTATCTGATGCAAGAAATACGGCAATGGAGAGATTGCAGAGTGCCGCAGAACAGATAGGAGCCAATGCTGTGATAAACGTCAGGTTTGATTCTTCGGACATAGGGCAGGTTATGACTGAAATAGTGGCTTACGGTACAGCAGTTCTCGTGGAGGATGTGACCGAAAATATAGAACGCGTTGGTCTATCATGATAGGGTGATATCTCTGGATTTGTTCCGAGGCCTCAACCGAAGATATGCACTTGAAGCTGTTGGCATCGGAATACTTTTCATGTTTCTTGCCCTGATAGTTCAGGAGATGATCGAAAGCATACCAGATGTTATTTTTCTGATCAGGATGCATTTTGATCTCTCCGCAATGATAGCCGATCTCTCTTCCATAGAGATCAAATATCCCATACTTTATTCCTTATATATTGGTTGTGCGGCTGGCTTTATTCAAGAAGGATTCACCTACGTATCGGTTGATACAAGAACAAGAAGAATGGCGTTTTTTATCGGTCTTGGTTTCTCTCTTGTTGATATATTTGTGCTCATCCTCTCATTTCTCTTGTCGGCTTTAGAGATCCATCATATTTCTGAAATCCCAGCTGCACAGGGTATTCTAATATCGCTTAACGTAATATCGTCTCTTCTCTTCCATCCTGGTACAGCAACATTCATGAAATGGGGCCAGATACAGGATATGGGAAGGTTAACCTATCTTATTTCTTCTATTCTTCATGCTGGCATAGACGGCGGGCTGGTATTTACAGATTTATTTATAATTTTGCATAGGGATCTATACCTATATGCTACGGTGATTTTCTGGTCCCTGGCGATTGTGATATCGGTAGCGATCTTTCTCTTCGGGCTATCTAAGCTGGCTTCCACAAAGGATGAAGACGAGTTTAGAAAGGAAAAACCGGTGGTATTCTGAAGAGGCTCTACTATCCATAAAAACCCATATTCACCAATTCCTAACGCACCGATCATCAGTTATAATTAAAAATAGATATAAGGAAATATAAGAATGATTTAAGGCAAACAGGATCAGTTCAGCTTGGCCACAAAATCCTGTATTTCCTTATAGTTCGGTTCTTTCCCAGGATCATCGCTGACCCAGGCATACTGGACGACCCCATTTCTATCGATCACAAAGACCGATCTCTTGGATGCCGTCAGACCAGGAACATTTACAAAATTCTCGTGGAGAACGCCGTATTTTTTCGATATTTCCCTGTTGGAATCGCTCAGCAGATCAAACGTGAGGTTGTTCTTCTTTGCAAATTCAGCAAGAGAAAACGGTGAATCAACGCTTATTCCTATAACCTTGGCGTTAACCTTATTGAAGTTTGCCATTGAATCCCTGAAAGTGCACATCTCCTTTGTGCAGACACTTGTGAAGGCACCTGGGAAGAAGGCAAGAACGACTTTCTGCCCCTTGAAATCTGAGAGCTTTCTCATCTTAAGGCTGGTATCCGGAGCTTCGAAATCCGGAGCTTTATCACCCACTTTTACTACCATATATATACCTCCATCATGCCCAAAAATTACAATGGGCAATCCCGAACGCATCCATTCATGGCCTGCGTATCTGACGCGCAGTCTAAATGAACCATTCAGGATGTATAGAGATATACGGGGTTTAATTTAACCTTTTGTAGCTTCATCTATTTAATTATTCTAACAGTCCTATTTCTCTCTTTGCCCATCGATATTATGCCTACGGATTTTCCAAGCTGATCTTCTATGAATTTTATATATTTGACAAGTTTGGGTGGTAGCTGATCTATAGATATCTTCCTGCCGCTTATTGAATCAGATATGGATCCCCATCCGTCAAACTCCTCGTATACAGGTTCAATCTTCTTGATGGTCTCCATATCCCTTGGTACATAATCTATGGGCTTGCCATCCAGTAGGTACTGCTTGCATACCTTAACCCTGTCAAGCATCCCCAGCGTATCGACCTTTGTTATCGCAAGCTCATCCACATCATCTATCCTGACTGCATACCTGAGCATCGGCAGATCGAGCCAGCCAACCCTCCTTGGCCTGCCTGTAGTCGTGCCGTATTCGCCGCCAAGATCTCTGAGCTGCTTGGCAAGGTCGTCCGTGATTTCAGTCGGGAATGGACCCTCGCCGACCTTTGAAACATAAGCCTTCGCAACGCCTATTATCCTGTTCACCTTTCTGAGCGAAAAACCTGTCCCCGTGTATATGGATGCGCTTATTGTGTTTGATGACGTGACAAAAGGGTAGAAGCCGAAATCAGGATCCAATAACACGCCCTGTGCACCTTCGAAGAGAATGCGCTTACCCTGGGAATATAATCTATCTATGGCCATCTCGGTGTAATCAAGATACTCCTTTATCTTAAGGCCGGCATCGTAAAGGGCCTGTGCCATCTCGTTCCTCTTCTCCGGATCTGAGAACTCGGTGCCCGAGAGCAGGTTGGAATGCATCCTGTACATGGTCTCTATCTTTTCCTTTACAACGTTGAAGTTGGTTATGTCGCCCATCCTTATACCTGTGCGAGCGTACTTATCCTCATAGGTTGGCCCTATACCTTGTGCCGTTGTCCCGATCATGAGGCTGGATCTTATCTTTTCCTCTTCAACGTCAAGCTGCCTATGCATCTTCGTAACAACATGGGCATTCCTGCTGACTATTATCCTCAGTGCAGGGTTCACTTTCTTCACTATTTCTATCTCCGGTATGAGCGAAATGGGATCGATCACCATGCCGCTTCCGAGAACAACGTAGGATGTTCTAAGCGATCCAGAAGGGAGCAGATGGAATTTGAAGGTACCATCATCGGTCACAACGGTATGACCTGCATTTGTACCGCCATTGAATCTCACAACAACGTCGTATGATCCGCTGAGATAGTCTGTTATCTTGCCCTTTCCCTCATCACCAAACTGCAGACCGACGACTGCTGCAGTTCTATCGCCTTCTCCATTAGGTGTGACCATATAGACCTTTACACTATATTCTGGAGAGATAAAAGGTTTCTTTGTCGTATTGACCGATCTCGAACAGACGCCGTGCGCTAGGTATCCTGATCATGGCATCGAAACGACAAAAAAATATAGGCTCTAACGCTTTAGATAGATCATGACAGAGGTACCAGAGGGTTTGAATTACACAAAAACGCACGAATGGTATAAGAAGGATGGCAACACTGCAACGATCGGTATAACTGATTATGCACAGTCCCAGATGACGGATATCGTGTACGTTGATCTCCCCAAGGTTGGAGACAAGAAGAAGGCCGGAGACGTGCTTCTAACAATAGAATCAGTCAAGTCCGCAGAGGACGTCTATTCCCCAATCACTGGAACTGTAACGGCTGTGAATGAGGAGGTGGCAAAGCACCCTGAATCCATAAACAAGGATCCATATGGCAGCTGGCTTGTGAAGATGACCATAGAGAAGGAAGGAGATCATCTATCTGCCGCTGAGTACAGGAAGTTAATACAATGACCGGCGATCACAGGGATCAGTATTACTGGAAAGCCAAGAAGGATCAGTTCAGGAGCAGGGCCGCATATAAGCTTGAGTTCCTGATAGATCGTTACGGCATAATAAAGAACGGTCAGTCCGTGCTGGAGATCGGATCGTCTCCTGGCGGATGGACGCAGGTACTGGTTGAAAGATCCTGTCATGTCCTGTCGGTCGATATACAGCCAATGCAGGAGATCCCTGGTGTGAAATTTCTGAAGTTAAACATTTTGAGGGAGGATGCTCCAGAGAGAATAAGAGAGGCCATGACTGATTCGGGTATAGAGGCCTTTGATACGGTTCTCTCCGATGCAATGTCCAAGACGAGCGGAATAAAGAGCTCAGATCATGCATCCTCCGTTGTTATCGGCGATGCGGTCATGAAGATAGCAGTGGAAACGCTGAGAAGGGGTGGAACTGCAGTTCTGAAGCAGTTCCAGGGAGACATGACAAACGACTTCATAAGGCGATGGGGGCAGTATTTCAGGGATCACAAGATAACAAAACCTCCAGCCTCACGCAAAGAATCCAGCGAGATTTACATAATATTCTATGGATTTTCAGGAAATGTCGGGTAACACGCCACTTCGTGAGATAGCCTCAATTCTTTGCGTTGTGTTCAAGAAAGTCCTTCAGCGGATCATAAAATTCAAGTTCTGTTATTATGAATACGCTGTGCTCCTTGTCCGTATCAAGATACTCATCAATTTTGCGTTCAATATAGGATAACCTGAACTCTTCAACCTTTCTGAGACCACTCACCCTGTTCATCGTCGCATTCCATCTCCTGACAAAATCCTCGGGGCTGGTATCTCCGAACTCCATTCTCGTCACATGCCTCTTTCTCAGGGAATTCCTCAGAAGATCGAACAGTTTCACATTCTTTGTGTAGAAATCGGTGTATTCCTTCTCAGGTACATCGAGTGGCCTCAGTTCTTTGCCATTTTCCTCGGCGTATTTTACGGCCTCTATATATATCGGAGGTGGCGTCATCACCTCGCCATAGATTGACAGGTGAAGGCCGTAGGATATCTCGTAATCCGACATGGAAAGCTCAAAGGGATCCTTGATAAACGCCGATAAACCGTCTATCTGTTCCTTGCTCAGCACTATGTAAATAGAACCGGGCCTCTCCTGATAGAGCTCGTTTCTGAGATCATCTCCGTCCCGAACGAGACCCTTGATGCCACCAAAGAGCGTTATGTCATGTCCGCCTCTTGTTATCCTTGCGATCATCTGGCTCTTTTCTCCAGCATCCTCAGGAGTTCGTCCTTTTCGGTGATCCTTTCAAGATCCACAAGATTCACAACTGGGCATCCGTTTATGTTTTCTCTGGTCGTGGATCTCTTACTTATGAGAAATGCATCCTCTTCCAGCACATCGCTTATTCTCTTCATCAGCTGAATCTTTGTGTTCTCCGTATCCTCGGATAGAATAGAGGCAATAAGCGATATGACATCCTCATCCCTCGCCAGCACATCGAACGGCATTCTGTATGCCGGTCTCGTGTCCAGACCTATCCTTTCCAGTATGTCCAGAAGCATCTGCACGTATATATCCTGGACCTTTTCTTCTTCTGGCAGTTCCTCAGGCAGGATCTTGAACAGATCCTGGTGATCCACAAGATCTCCCTTTATGATCTCCTGAAGCTTTAGAAATATGTCTATTGTGGCAGATGATCCGCTCTCATAGAGTGATATAGATCTTCTTGACACGCCAAGGTAATGAGACAGATATCCGATGGAAAGGCTCATCTTCATCCTCATCTCCCTGAGTGCCTCTCCGTTTATCTTCACGTAAAAGCCTCCTGGGCCAGAATAGATGTACGGCCTTTCACCGTTGATGTAATCCCTGAACGTTTCAAGGGACGAAATGGGAATGCCATGCCTGTAGTATATAACGCCATCTTCAAGCAGTCCGCCGCCAGCTTTTTCGCCAACTATGGTGGCAGTGGATCTCAAGAATTTTGCTACCTTTGCAAGCTCATACGCAGTCGTTGGTTTGAGAGTATCTATATTATACAGAACCTTCAGCACATATCTTTCTAGATCTCTCCTCGCAATGATATCAAAGGATGCTGAAAACTGCCCTCTCATATCCGCTACGGAGAACCCATTATCGAGCAGCATGGATATCGTTCTTGATATCAGGGCATCCTTTTTATCTTCCACATTGCTTATTATGATTGCTGATATTTAAGTCTTTTCATGCCTTGCAGGTCAGAATTTTATTTTTATTATTAGATAGATATCCATCTGTTTTTAGCAGTCATTATGAAAGAAGCATTAATTCGTTGATAATCACTTTTATCTTCGATTTATTATGTTTACATATTAATTAGTATAATTTAAATATCCTTTTGAAATATCATATCTGGTAGATATGGTTAAAGACTATGTCGCTATGCTCAAAGAGGCTGGATACAAAATAACCCCGCAGAGGCTCGCCGTGATTGAATATCTGAAGAAGGGGCCTGGTCACTTCACAGCAAATGACGTGTATAAGGAGATAAAGAAGACTATTCCAACGATCACCCTAGCCACGGTATACAACATACTCAAGGCGTTCGCAGACGTAAGATGCATCAACTCGTTCGACGTCGATGGCACTACATGGTTCGAAAATGAGGTTGAACTCCATGCGAATCTAATGTGCAAGGTCTGCGGAAATATCGTAGACGTGAAGATAGACAAGGGAAAGCTCCTCGATCTGTTGAAGGAGAATTCAGATGCAGATTTCGAGAACATAACGCTGTTCGTAAGGGGAGTATGCCCTGAGTGCAAGGCTAAGGAAAGGATGGAGTCCGTCAGCACAAAGCCGGTAATGCACTGATCTAAAATTCCCCTCTCATTTATACTTATATTTATCATTTGGCTTCTCATTGAAATGAAATATTTAGCCTCATCAAATCAATAAATTATCTTTAAAAGTTCTTTTGGATTTTTCCATCATCTGGTCACTCCCATTCAATGGTTGCAGGCGGTTTATTTGTTATATCATAGACCACACGGTTTATCTCAGGTATCTCATCCGTAACCGTATTCGCTATATCCTCCAGAAGGTCCCAGGAGGGTTTGGTGAACGTTCCAGTCATTGCGTCTATACTGTCTATCATCCTGACCGCCACAGTATATCCATATGCTCTTCTGTCTCCATGCACACCTGTAGTTCGCACGGGAAGGAGAACTGCAAAATACTGCCATGGCCGATCCTCTGGTTTAAGCGCACCTTCAACCTTGTCTTCCACGATCTTCGTCACCCTTTTAAGCAGATCCAGTTTTTCCGCAGTCACTTCACCCATTATGCGTACTGCAAGCCCTGGACCTGGGAAAGGTTGCAGATCAGTTCTCATACCCAGCTCCCTTGACATAGCTCTGATCTCGTCCTTATAAAAATCCCGAAGCGGCTCCACAAGCTTGAGTTTCATGTCCTTGGGCAAGCCTCCAACATTGTGGTGACTCTTTATGGTATCCCGCTTCTGACCGCCACTTTCGATCCAGTCTGGGGCTATTGTTCCCTGCAGGAGATATTCTGCCCCAAAATTCTCGGCCTCCCTGTTCAAAACATCTATGAATGTTTTGCCTATTATCTTGCGTTTTTCCTCCGGATCGACCACACCTTTCAGGGCGCTGAGAAACTCCTGAGATGCGTCAACTATTCTATAGTTCATACTATGATCCTCGAAGAATTTCTTGACCCTTTCGACTTCACCTATGCGCAGAAGACCGGTATCTACAAAGACGCAGAGCAATTTATCCCCCAAAACCTGCGATGCAAGGACGGAGAGAAGAGAGCTGTCCTGACCACCGGAAACGGCTATTATAGCGCGGCCCTTAACCTTATCGAGAATATCCTCTTTGATCTGTTCGATATAAGAAGAAACGCTCATTGTGACCGATTAAAAATATAGATAAATATTTTGTTGAAACTGGTTTTTCAGGTTTTCATTATGAAACCTAGAAAGACCAGGAGACCGATCACCACACCAATTATGGCAGCTATCACATAGAATATTGTTCCGAGTGCAACATATGCAGCCCACTGGCTCAGGCCAAAGTGGAACATATATTTCGGACCAATAATATCAATAACCGCAACCACCAGTCCAATGACCAGAAGAGCTGCTCCGGCAATCCTGCTCTTGCCGCTCCCGAAGTACGCAGTCAGTATACCGAGCACTATCAGCGACAGAGCCAGAAGCGCCAGGATAACCAGCAGGAAAACCTCCCAGTTCCATGGAGACCAAGGAATCACTATATCACCTCACAGTTTTATTCCTGTCAGCGTCTTTGTGTCAATAACCCCGTCAATCGTTCTGATCTTCTCTATCACCACTTCGCCTATTTCGGTGAAGTCCTTCATGTCGAGCTTGACAATTATATCGTACTCACCGAACAGAGGGTGCGCCTCGACCACTCCGTTGATCTTGAGCACCTTGTTATATACCTCATGTTCCTTTCCAGGAACGGTGCTAATCAGAACAAAGGCTATTGACAATTTTCATCACTAAACTGTAATACTGTAAAATGTTAATAAATTTTGTGTTTTTTCTATGTCTGAACAGGATCATGCGATTGAGCGATACTGATCGGAACCCTTGACGCATAATCATATTAGCCGGTTATTGATAGACCACTGTGCTGATAACCGAGATATTCCACAGCATTCAGGGTGAAGGGCTGTATGCTGGTCTGCCCATGCTGTTTGTCAGAACCAATATATGCAATATAAGATGTGACTGGTGCGATACGAAATATTCATTCTACGGCGGAAAGGATATGAGCCTGCAGGAAATCATAAGATCGGTTCAGGAGTCGAAGGAAAACTGGGTATGCTTCACAGGAGGAGAACCGCTGGTACAGAGAGAGGCGCATGAATTTGTCAAACAGGTTGTCGATCTTGGGAAGAATATACTCATAGAAACAAATGGGACGATCAGTGTTAGGAACTTTGTGTTCTCGGATCGGATCTTCATAGACATGGATGTGAAGCCACCGTCCGCAAAGGTCACGAAGGGATTTCTGATGGAAAACTTAAGATATCTCAGAAAGCAGGACTATCTTAAGATCGTGATAAAGGATGATGAGGATCTGAATTTTGCTTTGGACTTTGTTGATAGGTATGGTGATGGATTGAACTTCGTGTTCCAGCCTGCATGGGGTTCGGATATAAGAAGGATAGCAGATCGGATCTCAGGAACCGGATATAATATAAGAGTGCTTCCGCAGATCCACAAGATAATCTACGGTGATGTTCCAGGAGTATGAGATGATATGCCATATCAATAAATGGCTGTTTTTGCAAACAAATAAATCGTCATAAACGCTTATTGGATCATGGATGAACTCCTATCTATGCTCAATTTTATGGGCATGAAAGAGCCTGAAGACCTCTTTTCTGATGTGCCTGGGTCTGTAAGGAAGAGATCAATAGGAATCGGAAGCGGTCTTGATGAACATCAGGTTGTGGAACGCGCGCTTGAACTGGGCCGGAAGAACAGCATAGGAATGTTGAATTTTCTTGGAAACGGCATCTATGATAGGATCATACCAGAGGCGGTTAACTACATACTTTCGAAGCCAGAATTCCTGGACTCATATACTCCATATCAGCCTGAAATATCGCAGGGCATGCTTCAATCCCTCTTCGAATATCAGAGTCTCATCTCGGATCTCATGGCCATGGATGTTACAAACGCGTCCATGTATGATGGATATTCTGCCCTTGGGGAGGCCGCAAGGATGGCGTACAGGATCAACGGAAAGAAAAAGATCCTCATACCGGATTCCACCTATGACTCAAAGCTTTCGGTGCTGAAAAACTACGTCTGGGGTCTTAACATGGAGATAATCAGATATAAAATAGGAAATGACGGCATGATCGATCTCGATGATCTGTCTTCAAAGATCGACGATGAAACCTCGGCGGTGGTTGTAGAAAATCCAAACGGCTATGGTATCCTCGATAAAAATGTCTTTGCGGTCAAGGATATAAAGAAGGATGCAGCTCTGATAGCCTATGTCGATCCCATTTCACTGGGTGCCGTAAAGCCACCAGGAGAATATGGGGCAGATATAGCTGTGGCTGAGGGGCAGCAGCTTGGAATACCCATGAATTTTGGCGGACCACTGCTGGGGATAATGTCTTTCAAGATGGATCATATAAGGAGATCCCCAGGAAGGATAATAGGCGAGTCCGTAGATTCCAATGGAAGGAGGGCTTATGTGATGACGCTGCAGACTAGGGAACAGCACATTAGGCGTGCCAAGGCAACAAGCAACATATGTTCAAACCAGGCTCTGCTGACGCTTGCCGCATCTGCATATCTTTCCATAATGGGATCGTCTGGGCTGAAGAAGGTTGCCCTGTTGACGATAAAGCATTCAAGGATGCTTAAGGAAAAGCTTTCGGCGGCCGGCATCAAACCATACTTCGACACGGAATCGTTTTCAGATGTCATGTTCAGGCTCAACAGGGAAGTTATGGAAGGCCTTGCATCCAGAGGTATACTGGGAGGGCTGAAGCTGACCAGCTTGATCAAGGACACATCCCTCAGAGATGCAACATTCTTTACGGTAACGGAAAAGACTGATGCTGAAAAGATTGAGAAGCTTGCAAAGGCGCTGGAGGTGATCTGATGGAATTCAGACAGGCGTATTATGACGAGCCTCTCATAAAGGACATAAGATCAGACAGCACGTTCAAGATCTCTGAAGACGTTGATGAAAATCTCCTTTCGCAGGATCTGAAGAGAAAGGATCTGAATCTGCCAGAAGTTTCAGAGGTGGATGTCGTCAGACACTACACCAGACTATCGCAGATGAACTATACCGTGGACGTTGGCATCTATCCTCTGGGTTCCTGCACCATGAAGTACAATCCAAAATATGCCGACAGAATAGCATCCTATGAGGAGTTCAGGAACGTGCATCCATTCCAGCCTGAATCCACCGTACAGGGTACACTGCAGGTGATGTACGAGCTTCAGGAGTTTCTGAAAAAGATATCGGATATGGATGCAGTTACATTGCAGCCGATGGCCGGTGCTGACGGAGAATTCACCGGCATCCTCATAATTAAGAAGTACTTCGAAGACAGGCATGAGGACAGGACTGAGATAATAATACCGGATTCTGCACATGGAACAAATCCCGCTTCAGCGACGATGGGCGGGTTTGACGTAGTGGAGATACCGTCAAACAGCGATGGCATGGTGGATCTGAGTGCATTGAAGGCGGCGGTTTCCAAAAAGACAGCAGCATTCATGATAACCAATCCGAACACGCTTGGCATTTTCGAGCAGCACATAGTTGAAATAGCCAAGATAATACACGATGCCGGTGCGCTGCTCTATTACGACGGCGCCAACCTGAACGCAATATTCGGCATAACCTCGCCAGGTATCATGGGCTTCGACATAGTTCATTTTAACCTGCACAAGAGTTTTGCAACCCCACACGGTGGTGGCGGGCCTGGAGCAGGACCGGTGGCCGTTAAAGCCTTCTTATCGGACTTTCTGCCAGTTCCGGTCGTTGGATACGACGGCAGGAGGTACTTCCTCGATTACGGTAGGAAGAAGAGCATAGGGAAGGTATCATCGTTCTACGGATCGTTCTCAGTTCTTTTGCGCGCATGGTCATATGTGATCAAAAACGGAGATGAAGGCCTTAAGAATGCAACCATAAGGGCTGTCTTGAATTCCAATTACCTCAAGAAGAAGGTTGAGGGTTACTATGAGGTGCCTTACTATCCACTTAAGAAGCACGAGTTCGTTCTTTCAACCGAAAACACCGGGAGACGTGCGCTTGACATAGGCAAGTACCTGCTAGATTACGGTATACATTCACCAACGGTGTACTTCCCGCTGATCGTGAAGGAGGCTATGATGATAGAGCCCACCGAGACCGTGAGCAAGGCGGATCTGGATACGTACGCAGACGTCCTCATATCAGCGCTGAAGGTACCGGAAGAGGATCTGAAATCGAGGCCAAGGAATACGGCTGTTTCCAGGATAGATGAAGTGAAAGCTGCAAGGGATCTGAAGGTGAGATGGTAGGCCGGATAAATAATACCTCCTTGAAATGCCGCACCTCATCTTCATATTTTCATTCTTTTATTCATGATAATATTTTGCTACCATAATATTAAAGAAAAATTATCCATTTGAAAATATATTCAAATCTGAACATTTTCCACGATTAGATACACGGACATTCTCCAGCAGGAATATTCGAATGAATTTTGCAAGGCAGTTGTGAATATGGCTGTTGCAGTCTGAATATAGCCATACGTTCAGACGTTTCCTCGTTAAAAGGAGATACAAAGATTCAGTTGGTGGCAGTTTACATCACTTTATGCCTTCACATCTATTCAGCAAAAATATTTGGAGGGTTGTAAACCACTCTGATTATACGCTGTGCGATTTCCTTTTCCTCCATGATCGATAAGTTTCATTTAGCGATCGGATTCATGCCATCGCATAAAAATGAATAATACTATATTACTGAATAGATGGTGCAGGATTATCAGCCAGCTGAATGGGAAATGCGGGTATGCTGACGGTGGTATTGTAAACTTCATCTATTAACCACTGAACTGCATAGACCGATCTGAAATCTGGTTCGTTGAAATAGTTGTCGTCGAATATCGTGAAGTAAGTGCCATTTTTGTATGCATTGGTCTCATCGAACGGGGCGGTTTTCATCACTGAAGAATTGACATACTGATCCAGCAGTACTATGTCCGGCGAATCGTTCAATATGAGCGATCCTGGAACAGTATAATATCCCGTACCGTTGACTATATTGCGCAGATTGGCTATGTTGAAGAAATCATTTATGAATGTCTGGTTACCGGCTGTCCAGTACCCGCCCTCGGTGCTCAACAGATAGAATATGCTCATCCTCTTTCCGTCAGAAAGCCTTGTCGCATTCTGGTGAAGATACACCAGTGATGTCTGCATCCAGTTTACAATCTTCGAGGCGTTGGCCTGTGTTCCCGTTATATTTCCAAGCTCCAGGATCTGCTGCTCTATCTGGGTGAAGTTATTCTGGCCAACCTCTATAACCGGTATACCCATATCAAGTATCTTCGTTATGACGTTCTGTGGATAGTATGATGGTATGGTTATAACGGCCTGTGGAGATACGTTCAGCAACTCTTCGTAATTTACCGTATCCAGCTCACCAACTATGGGGAGACTCAGATTCCTGGGATAAGATGTATAGGTGCTTATCCCGACCAGATCCTTCTCAGCTCCAAGGGCGTACAGGTTCACGGTTATGCTGGGCAGAAGCGAAACTATTCTTGTCAGCGGATGTGTGAAGGGGAGTTTTGCATTTGGTGCATATACCTGGGCAACATCGTTTGTGCCTATACCCTCCTTATAGTAGAAATATGAAACACCTGCGATGACCACTAAAGCTATCACAACAATGGCAACCACGGAATTTCTGTTCATGAATTTCACCAAGTAGATTTTAGTTTACGTAAACTCACTTCAATATATTAACATAGCGATCTTTATTATAGTGAAATAAATTTAAGTAACATAAAGAGGGATTAATTGGTGTTCTCAGAAGTTCGCTATCATAATCGATCTATAAGGATGCCCGCAGTTTTATTAAGCCTGATCCTTCTGATAGCGATCTCAATCCTATCGATTGGCATGGGAAACATATCTATCCCTGTCAGGAGAACAATGGAGATAATTTGGGATCAGATACCATTTTTGTCAGCTATACATCATTTTGCCGTACCCAGGAATGATTATCTAATCGTTACTGAACTCAGAGAGCCGCAGATCGTTGGAGCAATACTCGTGGGTTCCACTCTTGCCATAGGCGGTTCTGTAGTTCAGAGCATATTCAGAAATCCAATAACGGAACCGTATATCATAGGTATATCCAGCGGTGCAGCACTTGGTGCTGTATTGAGCATAGCACTCTCGCTCTCATTTCTTGGATATTATACCCTTGAGATCAACGCATTTGTCTTCAGCACGGTCACGGTGGCACTGGTTTATCTGATATCGTTCCGTCATGGAAGGGCGCCGCCCACATTTCTACTGCTTATAGGGATCTCACTTTCATTCTTCTCCTCGTCCATAGTGTCTTTCATAATATTTTCAGACGTGAATCTTGCAGGAAGTGAATACTTCTGGCTTCTGGGTTCGATAGAGACCATAAGCTGGTCTGAGATAATGACTTTGATTCCGGTTGTGATCTTCTCGTCCATCGGTATATACCTACTTCGTAATGAACTAGATGCCCTGCAGATGGGAGACGAGCATGCACAGTCTATAGGTGTGAACGTTGAAAGGACCAAGGCAATACTAATCGCGCTTGTGACGTTGAGTACCTCGGCCGTTGTTTCTGTCTCCGGTCTCATAGGATTCGTCGGACTCATAATGCCTCACATATCAAGGCTAATATACGGTGGTTCAAACAGATACGTGATACCCACCTCAGCGATCTTTGGATCCATATTCCTCATGGCGGCAAACGACATCTCCAAGGTGATAGTTCGGGGAGAGGTCATACCAATAGGCATAGTAACGGGAATAATCGGCGTTCCATTCTTCATATACCTTCTGAACAGGATGGCCAAAGGATCCTATCTTCAATGAAAGATAAAAGATCAATTATAGAGGATGATGAGACTTATCAGGATGGCAAGATTGAATCCTGTTGCGATAAAACCTATCTTTTTCATGGGAAGATCCTTCACAGCAATTGCGGATAAAGCTGCGGCAGTGAATATGACTGAAAATACATAGAAGACCATCTGGTACGAGATCAGCAGGTCTGGTATCAGAACCAAAATGGATGACACATATACAGGCAGTATGCGACGGAGAAAGAGCCTTTCGAACCTGATCTTCATTATCCTTGCATTAGCTATCTCCACAGGAACAGATCCCATAAGAACCTCGCCTGCACTCAGTACAAGAAAGATCGTAATATTTCTGATCGTCAGTGAGTGAACGAAGGATGAAGACACTATTAGAAACATCGATGTCAATGTCAGTATGGAGAATATACGTGTGTAAAGCTTTCTCTCTCCAAACCTGAAGAGGGCAACATAAGTCGCTAGAAACACTGCAAAGAACAGCAGCGGTGTCACTGGGATCACATGGATCACCGTTATATAGAGAATCCATCCAAGAAGAAGCGGACCGATCACGAAAACATAAGCATGGTTGGCGTAGAGAAATCTCAGCGGCCCACGTTTTGCCTTCCACACCCTCAGTGCAGAAAGTATCGGATCATAAAGAAAGAATGTAGTCAACATGATCAGAAAGGTTACGATACCATATATGTAGAATCTGAAGTTTGATATCAGCGAAATGATCAGCGTGTTCGCCCATACAACTATAAGGCCGTGTTCTCTGGGAACGGCAAGCTTGAATTTTGATCCTTCGGACATTGACTCATCGCCGTCTGATAGGCAGATAAGGGTACAGATTCATCTGGGATATGTATTTATTGAAGCATCATTGTTAAAGAAACGATCTGTGGAACGACATGCGCTACGATGATTAGGCATAGCCGAATATTCCTGCTGAAGAAGATCCATGTATATAATCGCTGAAGATCCGAGTCTTACGGCTTCGATCAAACCAATAACTTTGCCATTAGAACTCTTCGTCTGCCGATATATTCAGAGGCCAAGTTCTATGACGGCATAGAGAGAAATAAGCGTGAGAGTGAGAACAGGAAGAGCGGCCATAAAACCGATCTTCATGTAATACGCTGGTGTTATCTCTATGCCGTGCTTTCTCTTAAGCGTGTACATCCAGAGCAGAGTGGCCAGAGAACCTATCGGGGTAAATTTTGGGCCTATGTCATTGCCTATGACGTTAGCATAGATCAGGAATCTGTTTCCATGAAGGTTTGAAACGGTCAGAACACCCATCATCGTTGAGGGTAGATTGTTCATTGATCCGGCGAGAAACCCGAAGAACAGACCTCCAAGTACCGTATATGCTGGATTGCCCAAGATCATGAGATGCCGCATCAGATCCGTCAGCAGTTGAGTTAATCCAGCATTTCCAAAACCGTAAACAACAACGTACATCCCCAGGGAAAAGAGAACTATTTGCCATGGAGCCTCCCTTATCACGGCTTTTGTGTTTATCTTTCCGTTAACTCTTGCCAGATACAGGATTATTAAGGCTGCTGGCAGTGCGATGAAACTTACAGGGATGCTGTCTATGCTCGACAGGAAATACGCTAGCACGACAAGGGCTATGAACGGAAAGGCAAGCCTGAATATCTGCCTGTCCACTATAACCTTATTCTCGTCACCAACATTGGCGGTATTGTACTGGACGGATGCCTCTCTCCTGTATATGAGGATCAGCACAGCAAGGCTTGCCAATATGCTGACAAGATCCGGTATTATCATAGTTTCCGCATATTCTGCAAATGATATACCGAAATACCCGGCGCCAATTATGTTCACAAGGTTGCTGATTATGAATGGGAGGCTGGAGGAATCGGCTATGAAACCGGTGGCCATTATGAAGGCTGTTGCCCTCCTTTTGTCCATGCCAGTTCTTGCCGTTATGGCAGAGACTATGGGTGTCAGCACCAGAGCCGTGCCGTCATTGGCAAAGAATGCGGAGATGGCTGATCCAAGCAAAACTATTAGGACGAAAAGCCTGAGGCCATTGCCTGCAGCAATCTTCGATATCCTTATAGCATAATATTCAAAGAATCCGGAATAATCAAATACCAGAGACATTATTATTATCGCAACAAAGGTGAATGTTGGATTCCATATTATATTCCATACTTTAACGATATCATAAGGTGTTGATATTCCCAGCAATATTGAGATCAAAGCGCCTATGAGGGCAGAATAGCCAATATCCAACTTCCAAGGTTTTGCTATCACAAGAATGAGCGTGAATGTAAAAACCGCTGCAGCTAGCAGGAGACGGAATAAGAACACCAACAAGTATCGCTGGTACTTATAAAAAATTTGATGACATCACGCAGTCAATGGATTGGCTTCGTTGCATATCGTATATATCTGATCCAGATCAAAATCTCAGTTCTAAATCTGCGGATTCGGTATCTCCCATACTGTTATGAGATAATCCGAACGAACATTGTCTACATTGATGTATTAGCATCGAGATTGTATCACAGAAATACCAGATGGAGAGGTTAAGAATCCTCGCTCTTATTGAAATAAGGCTTCTTGACAAAAAAATTATGGTTTGAGAGGTATGTTTTATTTCCTCTCCGCTATGGGAACAAACTTTCTCTCCGCAGGGCCAACGTATACTGCCCTCGGCCTTATCAGTCTCTGCTGCTCCTCAACATACTCTATGAAATGCGCCTGCCACCCAGTAACTCTTGAAAGAGCGAAGAGAGCTGTGTATATATTGTTTCTCAGCGGGAAACCTAGAGACATGTACACTATTCCAGAGAAGTAGTCGGTGTTTGGATATATTCCCTTAGAGCCAAAGTTCTTAACGCCCAGATCCTCCAGCTTCGTTGCTATATCGTATATCTTGCGCACTTCTGGTTTCTTGCTTGATAGTTTATCAGCAATTCCCTTGAATATCTTTGCCCTTGGGTCGTAGGTCTTGTACACGCGATGGCCGAAACCCATCAGCCTCTTCTTTCCATTTATTATGTTATCGTTGAACCATTTCTCCACGTTGGCTGGATCCTTTATCTCGTCAAACTGCGCTATCGCAGCTTCAGCCGCGCCACCATGCAATGGCCCCTTCAGTGCGGCGAGCGCAGCGGTTATACCAGAATACATATCAGAGAGCGTGGATACAGCAACAAGCCCAGCAGTTGTTGAAGCCGGCACTTCATGATCCGTGTAAAGTATGAGCGCCGTGTTCATTGCATCTATCTCTTCCTTTGTGACCTTTCTGCCGAATGCAGCCGTAAGGAAGCTCTCAGCATAACTATCGGACGGCTTAGGAAGCTCTGGAGGCATGTTCATAATGTGCCTGTATACGTTTACAGTTATGGCTGACATTCTCCCGATCATCTCTGCAGCCACGTCTCTGTCTGTGTCCTTGTTCCACTTGAACTTTATCTCCGATGCAGCCATGGATGCAACCGCAGCCATCTGCATGGCAACCGAATCCGACTCCCTGGGGAGCTGTCTTATGGCATTTATGACAAAATCGGGTATCTTGTATCCCTTCTGTATGGTTTCCTTGAACTTTCTCAGCTCCTGCGCCGTAGGAAGGTTTCCATACAGGAACAGATACTGTATCTCTTCATCCTGAGCGCCTGAAGCAATTATATCCTCAACGGAATAACCTCCGTATCTTAGAATGCCTTTATTTCCATCAATCGTCGTCAGCCTAGTCCACTTTATATTGACATCCTCAAGTCCCTTACTAATTTCTTCAGTTTCTGGCATTAAAACACCTCTACATATATGATATCTTTTAACGCTATTTGAAATTTCGTCGTATAATTTTGTATGTGTTATACATAATTAAATATTCAAATAAATAGATTATAATTATACTATCTAATAACGGTCAGATCCTATGAAGATAATGCGAAGTATGATCCGTACGTGGAATAAAATTAATATGCTCACGCTGTAAAAGAATGTGAGGAATACCTTGAAGAAAAGCGCCTACGGACACATAACTGTGATGAAATATGGCAACGATGCCGATCTAGAGAGGTCGGCTGTAGAAATCATCCGCGAAATCTATGGGAAGAAGATAATAATATACACGCCTGGCCACAGACAGATGGCAAACAGGATAGCAATCGAGGTTCCTGATACAGATCTTTTTGAAATAGCCGATTTTTCAAAGATGATCGTTGATAGCCTAAGGAGATCTAGGAATCTCGGCCATCAGCTTGCATCTGAAATATTCGGTGAAGAGGCATCGTTCCGCGGAATCAGCATATTTCTGGTTGGTTATGATAAACTCATGGTATACGATTTCAATGGTCCAAACGCGAACTTCACCAGAGAGTTTATCGACGCTTTTCTTGCCATGATAGATCCATCGACGAATGATAACCATCTGTATTTTCTGTCGTCCAGGCCAGACAGCGCAGTTGACGATATAATTTCTGTGAGCATGATCATGGTCTGATGTCTGTGGAATCTTTTTTTTAATACCTTAAAAGCAACCTCATTGAAAATCGCTTTGAAAGAGTTCTATTTTTCCTTGAGGGAACTACTCCTCAGCTGGAGATTCGTAGCATCCTGCTTCAACGATCAAACTCTATCCGCGTACATCCAGATCGCAGTTTCCCGTCATTGGAAACTTTCTTTCGGACCACGTCTGGAAGAAGGGTTACGGAGGTTGCGATCTCCACAGGCGTGAATTCGGATCTCAGAGATTTTAGTCAACTATCCTGCCACTTTGTTATAGTGGAGGATGCAAAAATATGGAAAGACAATTTATGAATATCTCTATTGGGGGAGGCCCGTGTGCCTCATGTCCGAATATTGAGTTTTACTGCTTCCCCAAGCCACTAACTTTTCTATAAAGATTGAACTGAAGATTTTTGATAAACCTAACTCCTACGGCGGTCAATATAGAACACGAATGCCGTGATCATGGCGCCTATAACTATGCCTGCACCGAGATAGTAATCGTAATTCTGGGTCGGCGTATATTTCTCGATCACCTGCACCGGCTGCCCAGTCACGTTGAAATCCACATATTGAGAGGACGTCTTGTATCCAGGTACACTGGAAAACTGAGCAATGTAATGACCGGCTGGCAGAAGTATGGATATACTGCCCTCATTTGAGTAATAAGATCTACCATCGATCACTACATACCATGATGAACCGGCAGGCAAACCTGTTTCGGAGATCACAACCTTATACAGCTGCTCAGGAAACGTAATGTTAACTATTACAGAAGAGCCATTTACTGTGACGTATCCTGATACAGCCGTGTAATTGTTCGGCGGAGCAAAGACGGAGTAGGAATATGTACCATTTGGAAGGCTCACGATAAGTTCCCGTGATGCAGAAGAATAAAGGCTACCAGCTACATCAACATACCACGTCTCATTTCCTACATAGTTGGTTGCATAGAATATGACGCCATAGGTCATCACATGTTTTGCATATATATTGATGATTGTTTTGTTAGTAAACGAGTAGGCGTATCCTGAATTATTGGTAGTGTAGCCAGGGGGTAGGAAGACGGCATAGGTTGTGTTACCAAAGTTGTACTCTGTGACGTTGATGCTGCTTCTGGAGCTTTCATAGTATACCCCATCAGCCGCAATTTCCCAGCTTGTTCCAGCAGGCAGGCCATGCACCGTGAATGAAAGCGTATAGACGAAATAGACCAGTGGATGATAATCGTAACCGCTCTGTATGTATCCCGTTTCATTCCACGGTGCCGTAATGAACGGCGAACCCCAGTAGTTACCACCCTCATATCCGCCATCCACAATGCTTCCCTTAAGATCAAAGCCGTTTACAATAATTGTATAGTTGATAGGTTCCACTGCGCTCAGGTTCCAGTTGTCATGATATGTTGCATTCGAACCTGTATAAACATTGAAATCCGGTGAATAAGCTATGTCGTATTCGGTGAAGGCATTGTTGAATATCATATTTCCCGATGAATCTAAAAAGAGACCAACCGTGCCGTTTCCATTTTCAGATAGATACTGATCCGGAAAGTAGTTTCCCCAGACAGTGTTGTTCTCATCTGATGAGTTTTCTCCGTAAATGAAGATAGAAGAATAATAGGGCGGCTGTAGGTCTCCAGAGTAGAGATGCAGGGAATAGAAGACGTTGCCGGCTACGAGATCGTTGGATGAATTCCAGATCATGAGGTTCGCCACGATGAAGCCCTTCATGGTTTCCGGAAACCAACCGGTTATATTCGAGCCGTTTACTATTGATACGTTAGAGGTTTCGTAAAGAACTATGCCCATCCAGTTTGTATTGCTGAGTCCAAGGTGCGATAACTCTGATCGGTACTGCTGGCCGTATGCTATCTGGAAAGAGCTGACATTTTCTATGTCTAGGTGAAATGCCGTATCTAGGATCGTTATGCCGGAAAATGCCGGGAAAAGGAAATCGTTCAGAACCCCGAAGGTTGATATAATCGAGATGGATTGATTCAACGATATGATGAATGGATTTGCGGCTGTTCCGTTCCCCTTCATGGAATAATATGCGGCATCACTGCTGTTGGAGATGAAGATGGGCGCATAGAACCTTCCAGTTTTTGCTGTCTGAATGCCATCAACAGTACCGGATACATTATTAATATATTCAGGTGCATATAAATTCTTGAATATAGCGATAGAGTACGCACCCTCAGGGAGAAGAAACCTGAATGCAGAGCCGTTCACAGGTGCCCAGGAGGCTGTGCTGTTGCTGAATTGCGCACCTGAGCTCACAAATACATAACTCTGATCCGGTACCTTTCCGGAGAGAATTTCCATGGCATTGGAAACATTCCACAGGCCGTATACAAGCGATGGGCCAGCCTGGAGTAACGCGGTATGATCTATCCATCCAACATCAACACCATAGGAGGTTTCTCCTGTATCTACGCCAGCATCGTAAGCAGATCGAACAGCCTGGAACGAGGACAGCGTTGAATTATAGAGGTACAGCCCCATGGTGCCATTGATGGAGTATACGTCTACGTTGCTACCGCCTCCCGGACCGGTTATGGCCATTTCAGAATCATATAGCAGACCTGACAAGGTGGGCGAATATCCAGATATCATAAAACTGGCTGGAACTTTTGCAGTTCCAGATGAATTGAAAAATACAGTATCATAGCTTCCCGATCTATGCACATTTCCGCTCGACACTGAATAATTGAAGTATACAGCATCGTTGCCATTTCGAAGCGAGGAGTTCAGATACAGTTTCAGTTCGAATGGAAATGATATGTTCATTGTCGGGCCCACATCATAATAATAAACATAGCGCACAAGCTTGCCGCTACCGTGGAGCGCATTTGGAGTCATGTTGAATGCCGGACTGGAAAAATTCCACACGTTGTCTATGAATGTGAGCTGGTGCGTTCGGGTGGAATATATGACCACATTCTGCGTCCAGAATGAATAGGATGAGTTTCCAAAGAGATCCACATTGTGGAGGACGGAATTCAGCTGAACTGCGAAACTGTTTGGCTGATCATCGTATGGATAGAAGACTCTCGTGCTGTTTAGATCAAGAACCCCCATGACATCGGTGGTATTGACAGAATAGGGTACGAGTTTTCCCGACAAATTTTCAATACCAACGTCTGAAACACCCATCGGTGCAGGCCCGTTATCATAGGTCAGAGAGATGTGACCATCATAGGTGTAATAGTTGATCGCATTGAAATTCGGAAGAAACATGTACTTTGAACTGATGTTCAAATTCCCTATTCTGGCCAGAGCGCTACCATATTCATTTTCAATGCCTGCATGTTTCGTGTTATGAGCATTTTCACCAGCCGGTACGTGCATCGTATAAAGGCCCGCAGGTATAAGTAGAAACGCGATTAGAGCTATCGAAATTAAGATCGTTATTCTCGACGTAGGTATGATAAATGAAAATTGCTATAAAAACATGGATCAATTATTGTTAAAGATCTATTCATTTATCTCTGTCTCCACGTATATGCAATTCAATTGTGAGATAAGGCTCGAGACCCTTCAATATCCTGTTTACCGCCTTTTCCAGATGCTCCTGCATGGTCGAGTAGGATATGCCGAACTGCCTCGCCATCTCGGATATCTGAGTCCCTTTCGGGGTATCAAAATAACCCATATGGTATGCATTCACAAGATATTTGAGCTGTTTCGTGGTCAGATCGGAGAGCAGATCCGACATAGAAATCGCATATGTATCTCTCACAAGCTCGGGCTTAATCTCTGCCTTCTTTATGACCTTCGCCTCGCCGATCCTTTCGAATTCGTTGAATATTGATTTAAAGTGCTCTGACATAGGTGATATGAGGGATAACTTCTCATGACCACCTTGGTAATATACGGGTGCCTTCCACATGAGATTTTTCGATTCAGCCTTTCGTATGGTGGAATTTGAAGTGTTACACCTGCAAGACAGCATCACTGAAAGATTTCCATCACCGTATGTTCTGTAAAGGACATGCGTGTTCAACTCCTTTTCAACATCAGGCAGATGGGCTTCTATTTTGCTCAGATCCTCGTCTTTACCATAGAACTCCAGATAATCCACCGCTGAATTGCACCATCTGTAAAAGATCACGTCCGGGAACAGCTTGCTGAGTTTGCAGAAGGGCAGATCATTTACAAGATCGAATTCGATCTCCTCCATACCGTCACATACCGGCATCATTTATATATCTTTCATAAGACTGATCAGCATGGTGATATGAGATGGTTTCACTGATAGTAGAGCACAGGTGGAAAGGAAAGAATCAGGACGAAGCTTTCAAGGTTGTCGGAAGCATAATAGATATGCAGAAGAACGGCAAGTTGCCAGCTGGATTTACCCTGAAGTCGGTTAATGTGATAGCGGATGAGAGGATGGCCGTCTGCGAATGGGAGGCTCCTAGCCTTGAGGACTTCAAGGGATTGATGGAGAAGGTTAATCCTCCAACAAAGCACGAGATCTTTGCAACACAGAAACTCCTGTGATTGCATAATTTCTTGTATATAATTTTTATATTTTAAAAACTTTAATATCGGTCTTTTCCATTTTTAAAATGTATGAAGGATATTCAATGCCCTCAATGCGGTGCTTTGGTGCCAGAAGGGACTAAGCAA
The DNA here is from genome assembly GCF_023256435.1 of Thermoplasma sp. Taxonomy (GTDB): domain Archaea; phylum Thermoplasmatota; class Thermoplasmata; order Thermoplasmatales; family Thermoplasmataceae; genus Thermoplasma. The sequence goes on from NZ_JAGDXM010000025.1 coordinate 26,233, forward strand.
TGTCCTGTCTGCGGATACAGGTTCATTACGGTTAGCGATGACAGCTGGAAGTCTGCATTCGTAAGGATATTTTCGAGAAAGCGAGTATTGACTATGGTTCTGGTCTTCGTGGCCGAGTTGGCAATAATGTTCGCGCTCACAGCCATGCCGATGTCTGGATCCACCGCAAACCAGATCGTGAATCAGAATGAGCCCAGCCTCCAGTCTGTGAGGGCTCTGCCGCTCATAGTGAGATCGTTTTCCATATTCTCTCATAACTATGAAATTGCTTCAATTGAGATCATCCCTGTGATAGGGCAGATATTCTTCCTCATATCCACGTACTCAACGGCCATAGTCCTTAATGCACTTGCTATATCCCAGGGAGTGACAGGACCTCTCGCCCTTGTGTCGCTCCTTCTTCTTCCCTATTCATGGCTGGAGCTTCCTTCCTATGCCATAGCAACCACGGAGGGTGCGTTTCTCATCTATTCACTTTTCACCAAACATTTCAGGAAGGAGATCAAGACCGCGGTCATCGTATGGCTTATGGTTGGGCTGGAACTGCTGACGGCAGGCATATTTGAATCATGGACAATCGCTCTGGAAAGCTCCAATAATCTAAGCCTGTTGTTCATAACATGGATACCATATGCGGTCATCATAGCCATATTTGTGGTTGTCGTGAGACACTTCGTTCACCGATTCCAGACCGATATGGCAATGGGCAGGAATTGAGATGGAATACTGTCCATTTTCTTTAAGGAAGGGATCAAGGTAATATCAATCCATATGAGTAATACGACTTATGTACTCTTATAGGCCTGAATTTTTGCTGACATTTTCAACTTATTTCATTCGATCAGAATATGATCTAAAACTATCATTCTCATTAATGTGCTTTGATTATATCTCATATAAAAATATACTGTGACGCAATGCATAAGTCATTTTAATTTCTAGAGGCATTATAGGGTTCTCTTTCATGAAGGATGAAATATAGCATCCGTAATGTTCGATGTTGCATGAATCTGAATGATACTCAAATTGATTTTCAATATATATATCCTTAAAATTGGTCATCAGAATAGATTTCAACCCTCCTCCACCTGAGAATTTCCTTTAACTATTGCCATCTGCATTCTTCTGTATCTGAAGTATGAGAATATCCAAGAGAATGCAAATATCAGAACTATTATTATTCCGACGTTCCCCCATGCAAGGTTATTTATGATGTATATTGGCCTCCAGATGCTGCCATTGAGATTGAGTTCTCCCTGTACCAAGCCAAGAGTTTCCAAGCCACCGATTACATATGCAACCGTTATAGATATCGAGGTCATGGTGAGATTGAACCATGCCTTCTTCTTCGGGCTGCCTCTGAATGCCCAGCCGTAGGCATTGTTCATGAAGAATCCATCGCTTGAATCCACAAATACCATGCCAGCAGTGAAGAGTGCCGGGAATATCAGTATGGTGTATATCGGTATTGTGCTGAAAATTCCGGCTGCTGCGGCAGAAACCGCAAGGAGTGTGGTCTCAGATGCGGTATCGAAGCCGAGGCCGAATAGAAAGCCTATAGGATACATATAAAACTCATTCTTTATCAGTTTGAAAAGTCCGCCGAGATATCTGTTCATAAAGCCACGCCTGGAGAGCATTGTATCAAGCGCATCATCACTTATCTCATTCTGCAGGCTTAGGCGATAGGCGATCCTGATTTCCCTGAGTATGAAGAGGTTCAGCGTACCAAGTAGAAAGAGGAAGAAGGCACTAACCAGTGTTCCTATTATGGTTCCGATCTGCTCGAGTTTCGGCATGGTGTGCTCGAGAGCCCGTATAGATATTATAACCATAAGCGAGAGCAGGATCACGACTGTGGAATGCCCCAGTGAAAACATCAGTCCGGTGTATCTTGATCTCTTATGCTCTTGCATGAGTTTTCGCGTGGCATTGTCTATGGCAGCAAGATGATCTGCGTCGAAGCCATGCCTTATACCGAAGAAATATGATAGGACGCCGAGCGAGAAAAATGTCCCTGTTATATAGGGAGAATTTATATCCCTGTTTCCCACGCTGTAAGTTACCGCTAGGAGGATATGAAATGAGACCGCAGTGAGTAATAACAGGAAACCGTAGACGACAGCATAACCTTTCAGATTTTCATGTATGAGTGAAGACATGATCGTCAATCATTAATGTTCTTATAAAGTTTATTTTAGTTTAGTGAAATTAACTTTATCACCATGATTTTTTTCTTTAAAAATGGGTTTTGTTCGAATAAGTATGGTGTATGTATCTTTTGCCATTTTCTTCATAAATATGAAAAATGATAATTTTCGTGAGAAATATTCTTATATTCATGAATAATACAGATACTGTTCAGAGATGATCTCATGATAGGTGTAACAGCCTGGGAATGGATCGGCCTGTTCATCGGTATGATCATCGGTGGTCTGGCCGAGGCCTGGGGAATATCCAACCCAGAGGTTTTGATAAGGTTGGGAAAGTGGGAGGATAGACTTTTCATTGGCTGTATTGCAATTGCAATCGGTGCTGGTGCCATAGTGCTCTATGGCCTCTCAGCCATTGGAGTATCCTTCCACTGGGGCATAAAGCCCGATTATGTCATTGGTGTTGCGCTAGGGGGAATAATATTCGGTACGGGTATAGCGATATCTGGATATGTTCCTGGAACTGTGTGGATGGCTCTTGGAGAGGGCAGACGCGATGCAATATATGCCCTCCTTGGTGGCCTTCTAGGAGCTGCCACATGGACGTTGATATACCAAACCAGCTTCGGTCACTGGCTCACAACGTACCTGAACTTTGGACAAATTTACTTCGCTGGAAAGGTGGACACAAACCTCACAATAGGTTTCATTGTCGCAATAATCTGGGCTGCCATAATGTTCACCATAGCCTATACGTTGCCTAGATACAAGAAGGGAAAGAGCTGTGCATATCTTTCAACCCACAAAGGGTATAAGCTTGATCCTGAAGAAGAAAAAATGTACTTGGAGACGGCAAACTTCCTGATGGAAGGATCATCTATGCCTCTGGGCAAAGACAACCTGCCTGAGAAGGTGAACTACCACTGGACAGTGTCCTCGAAACTCTTCGGTGTCACCATGCTCTCTGTGGGTATCATCATAGGTCTGACGGTAGTTCTTGAGATGTTTCTGCATCAGATATTCGGGGAATCCACAACCTATTCATGGATCGTTGCGCAGATATGGTTACCAGCAGGCTACTGGAAATACAGCACTCTCGTCGTACATACCATAGGATGGGAGCCGTTCAGTGACATAGGCACGTTGTTCGGGGCATTTCTAGCCTCTGTTTTCTTTACAAGGAGATTCCAGGCTTTCAACAATGTTATCCCGCCATCATGGAAGGCCAGATTTGGAAACAGCCAGATAAAGAGAGCTGCTGGTGCGTTTTCAGGTGCATACCTGATGCTCCTGGGCGCAAGGATGGCGGATGGCTGTGCTAGCGGGCATATACTGAGCGGTGACCTTCAGATGGCAGTGAGCAGTCTGGAGTTTTTCATATTCGTGGTGATATTCCTGCTTCTGGTTGCACACATAATATACAGGAGGCAATAAATATGTCATCAGAGATTGATGAGGAAAGGCTTAGAATGACCATGGAAGAGAGAAGGAAAAAGGAGCCTCAGATGAAGAAGGAAAGTGGACTGAAAGCTTTCATAATATCCATGGTTGCTATTGTGATAATAGCCGCTGCTTTGACGTCCGGTACATATAACGGATATGATCCAAACCCACATTCCGTTGCGCTTACCGGGTTCTTTGTCATAGTCACAATAATAATGACTGCAGTATGGTACAGGACAAAATACAACGATTATTCATTCGAAGGCAATAAAGATAGAGAAAATTAAAGTAACATCCAATTATCTTTAAATTAATTTAATATTTTGTGAATCTAATTTATGGCAAATTTTCTAGCAATAATCATACTTCTATAATACGGTTTATAATTATTGAGTAGAATAATCATAGTCAGAAGACGATGTACTTGAAAGCCTCCTCGAAGTTCAGGGCAAACATATTCCATCTCCTTTCCAGATGTATAGCTCCTACAGGTATCGGAAAGAGATGTGATTTTGTGAGCTACTCCTAAGCTAAAGCATCGGATCTTCCTTTCATTGAAGGGGCATCCTGCCTTTCCGGACATCCAGACAAGCCCTGTATCGTGATATCTACAGGCGTATATTCGGATCT
>NZ_JAGDXM010000008.1:0-843 GCF_023256435.1 Thermoplasma sp.
GGCTAGGTGGTCCTTTACACCACCTACTACCTGATAGGCCGCAGACTTATCCTCAGGTGCAAAAGCTTTCATCATTACAACCATTCCAGTTTGTAATGACTATGGGGAATTAGCCTCAGTTTCCCGAGGTTATGCCCCGCCTGAGGGTAAATTATCCACGTGTTACTGAGCTGTTCGCCGGTGCCTTACGGCCCCATGACTTGCATGGCTTAGTCGGAACCTGATAGCAGTGACCGCCGGCAGGATCGACCGGAGTTAAAACACTCAATTGGAATTAGCGGCTGGCATCTACCTGTCAGAAGTGAGCTTACTTACTCACTACTCCATATTTACCAACCCTGGAAGAAGAGACACATAAACACGCATAAGCGTGATTCATCTCTTTCGTAGGTAGGTTGGCATCCATACCTGTTATGTGCAAAGTAAAGAATAGCAAATCAGTATATATATCTTTCGAAGCAGAATACCAATTTTCTAGGGAAATCTAAAATAATTATACTAATAATAATCTGACAGAAAAAATTGCAGAAACCCTGATAAAATATGGAAAAATATGTGTTTATTTTGCCACTGTTTCCTTTTCTATGTCCACAAACCTGTCCTTCAGCTTCTCCATAACAACTGGCAGTGTGGTGTATTCCATCTCCTGGTCCGGCAGCCTGTGCGGTTCAAATGGGCCCATCCTTCTTATGTGATCTGTCAGTTCGCCGGCAACACGCCTTGCATAGTCAAAAGCAGGATCATCGAACATATCAACTGGCCCCTCCAGCTTGCCGGATTTGAGCACATAACCCAGGGCGACAACCCTTGGAGGCCCGTCAAACCTAGTCATCTTTGCATCCT
>NZ_JAGDXM010000008.1:853-22300 GCF_023256435.1 Thermoplasma sp.
AAGAGGTCCGTAGGGCCCACAAGCCTGCCAGCCTTTACATTGAAGCCAAGGCCAAGTACCCTTGGGGGCCCATCGAACCTTGTCATCTTAGCATCCTTCATGGCCACAGGCATAAGCGGGCCGTTGAAAGACCCTCGCATCCAGCCGCTGACGAGGTATGGGAATGCAAAGGCTTCCAGGGATTCTCCAGCTGCTGGCAGACCAGACTGAATCCTGACAACCGCAGCAGGATCGTCCTTGCCAACGTATTTGCCGGCTATGAGCGATAACTTGTCGGTGGATATGACGGCAACATTCTCTTCCGGCAGCTTCTTGTTGGCCTTCTTTGTGTAGACCCTCTTGACAACATATTTCTCCTTTGAACCTATCAGAGCAAGCAGATCGTAGAGGTCCTCGGGTGTGTCGAGGAATATCGCCCTGTGTTCGATCACGTCCCAGACCTCAAAACGGAAACCGCTGTGCATGGCCTCGTCTATTACAAGCCCCGGCGTGTTGAATGGATCCGCAAACATCTTGTATATGGGCAGGTTGAATGCCCCTGGTTCGGTCTTATCCATCATGTACACTATGAATGGCTCAGACGGCCTCTCGTTGATCTCCATCTCTGCAACACCAGGGCCCATGCCCTTCAGGTTTCCAGAAAAGGAGTCCTTGAGCAGGTCCTGCCCTGCACCATATAGACCCAGTTTCTTGGCAACCTCGGTACCGGCCTTGAAGGCGTTCCATGCCAGTTCATGTATCTCCGGGCTGTCTATACCCTTTGTGTGCACCATGGTTATCTGGGCATCATCACCTACATGAGCCATCCTGAAATCGGATATGAGGTTCTTTCCATGATCCTCGATATACTCCTGTATCTTCGACATCACCTTTTCATCCACTATAGAGTGGCCTGGCAAACTTCCTATGTCAGCCTTTATATGGGAAATAGTCACCTTCATTGATTTACCTATTGGAATATGAATAAAAAAGTTTCCTGAAACCATGCAGGAACGTCGGGGGGGAGATTTGAACTCCCGAGCTACGAGAGCAGTAGATCTCGAGTCTACCGCCTTACCGGGCTAGGCTACCCCGACACTCACAGAACGGCATCTGCCGGCATTACCACCATATTATTGTCGGATATAAACGTTTTACAGGACGGTCTCACGCATAATACTGAGCATACTCTTATATTTTTGAGCTACAAAATAATTATATGTTGAGATTAAATTCCGCCGGATTTTAAGTTCTTCTTGACCTCAGCCGAAAGCCTGCCAAGCGGATAATCACCGGTGTCCACGAACTTTATGAGTTCCGCGAGTGCAGGATGCACCGATCTTATCTCGTTGTACATCCTGATCGCAATATCACGCAGATCAAAGTGTGCCTGCGGTGTACTCCTGATCTCTATGAAGTATGCCGCCTCTGCAAGGTTCGTGGAGAAGACAACCGGATACCTGTATGCAAAAGGCACTGCGTACTGCGCCATTGCATACCCATACTTTTCCCTTATCCTAGCGTACACAGCCGCAGCTTCCCTCATGGCCTCTGAATACTCTTCGGAGAGATCAGGTATCTTGGCTATGATGGGCGGAACATCGTATCCATAGCTTGCAGTAAGGGGCTTTCTCATGATGGTCAGGAACCTGTGCCTCTGCAGGTCGCGAAATGCACCATAATTTGTGGTCACCTCGAAGACGTAGTTGACCGCCTCGAACGGCCTTCCTATCTTCATACGCCTGTTCTTTCTCATATCCCTTATCTTACCTAGTATTGCTGATATCTCTGCAGCATCCATCGCCTTCACCCTCGATATTATCGAGGAGGCATCCTCCGCGAATGGATACATCAGAAATGCAAGGGCCTTCTGAATTTCGTCCTTTTCGTTTCCGTATCTTATCAGCTTAACCTTCTCAAATTTCCCGCCGTCCGTGAACGGGAACATGTTCATCAGGCTCTTTTTGTAATCTATTATATCCATCCCATGCTTGGAAACTGCATCGTCTATTATCTGGGGAAATTCCTGCCTGAGCTCGCCGTAAAGATCCGATGAGATCCTTTCCGTCTCAGGAAGACCGTATTCCTTCAGCTTCTGTATGAGGTGTATGAACGACCTAGCGTTCCCGCTTATGCCGATGTTAGTCAGTGTGGATGCTGGAAGTATAAAGCGCGCGTCATCCAGCGCCCTGGAACGGACGGATGATCTATACGATTTCTGCGCAAGCTTCTTTCCGTTCTCGTCAAGATCCCTGTAGTTAGCTGGGCCTGAATCTATGCTGAAATCGAAAGACTCTATCGGCCACAGCTTCGATATCTCATCTTCTATCCTCGGAAGCGCAGCTGAGTATAAATCGAAGAGCCTGTTGCAAAGATCCTCGTATTCCCTGGCGGAGTCGCCGCCTATCCCTATCCTCTCAGGCCGCATGAATAGGTAGTGTCCATCGATCTTTTTGTCATATGCGACGTATCTTGTTGATTTTTCAAGATACGAGAGGCCTATCCTTATCTCCTCTATGACCTTTGAAGCTATGTTTGATACGTTCTGAACACCAACCTGTGCCGTGACCAGTTCAGCTATGGATTCATCGCCATATTCAAGAAATATACGCCTGTAGAATTCCTCTGATTTCTTCTCGTTACCCTCAAATTCCCTGTGATATACGGATCTTATGTCCGGATCGGATGCCCTGCTGTAGCGCGACATGAGCGCACCGCGGTCTATCATCCGATCCGTCTTGATCAGGAAGACGTCCCTGTCCTCGTTTGAAAATGACATAGACCTTAATCATTGGAATATTTAAATTTATACCATTCGTGTGGTACGACTATGCGAAGACATTTTGATCCGACGATTCATGACTGGTCTTTAAAAATGATAGATATATATATTAATATGATATATCCAACGAGTGGTATTATGCCTGACGATCTAACCGATAATGCAAAGAAGATTTACGATGCTATGAAGAAGCTTGGAGCAACCTCTGAAGAGAAGCTCAAGACTGCAGACGATATTATGAAGGCTGCGGCACTTGGAAAGTCCATTGTGAACTCTGCCCTTCAGGAACTGCAGAAGAAGGGCTATGTCAAGAGAGTTGCGAGACAGAAGAGCGCTGGATATTTCGTCATAAAATAATATTTTTACCACCTTTTTAAATTAATTTTTTGTGTATGTTTTTGATACCATTTACGCACTATAAATATGCTTAAATAAGTGTTTCTGTTAATAAAAACATGCGCTGGGGCCATGTATGACAACCCTCATCATCAATGTGGACAGGGACAACGACTTCGGAGACAAGGCAGGCGTTAAAGGACCTGTCGTTGGATACACGGAGTGTTATAATGCTGCAGTAAAGCTGATAAGCGTTGATCCCGAGGATTCCGACTCCAACGCGCTTTTTGGCGCCCTGAAGGTCTACGAGGATCTTAGGAAGAAGGGCGAAGATGTGGAAATTGCGCTTCTCACTGGAGACAACGACGTCGGGGAAAAATCTGACGAGATCCTTTCCAGGCAGATAGCTGATGTTGTTGGATCCGGACAGTATACCGATGCCATACTAGTATCCGACGGTGCAGAGGACGACTACATAGTTCCCGTCATCCTGTCATATATAAAGATAAGGTATGTAAAGCACATAATAGTCAGGCACAATGAGAACATAGAGAGCCTTTACTATTATATAGTGCGCGCGCTTAAGGACAAGAAGATACTTAGCAAGATACTGATACCGCTCGGCCTCGTTTTCCTGACCTATGGCCTGGTCTCGCTGATATTCATACTCTATTCAGCTTACGTTACCGGCGTCCGTGTCATCGATCCTACCGTTGGCGCCATAACCTTCGTCACCCTTGTTCTCGGTGCTTACCTCCTAGAGAGGGGCTTCGACCTCTTCAACCTCATGGCCAGGGTGATAAGGGAGGTGCATGAATACGCACAGGATACAAGAATACTGTTCTTCACCTATGTCATTGCTGCGCTTCTGGTCATGGTCGGCATAGCCTCAAGCTACACCATAGCCGTCCGTACATCAAGGAACGGCCTCGACGCCTTCCTCATATTTCTTTCGCTCTTTACATGGTGGGTATACGGATCCATCTTCACCACGGAGGTCGGCAGAGTCGCGGAGCTTGCCGTTGGGAGGAAGGCCGGAATACTGAAAATATGGTATGGCCTAATATTTTCGCTGTCAATAGCCTTCGTTGTGTACGGCATGTTCAACTACATAAGATACATACTAGGGTTTATATCCCTGAAATCCGGCCTCATAAGCATCTTCTTCCTTATACTTGGTCTCATAATAGCCATAGTCTCCTCGATGGTACATAGGTACTTCAACGAAAATCCTGAGATCCTGAGGGAGGGTACATGAATGGATATGATGAGATGGATCTCGATATACGGTTCCATCGTCGATGATTTTGGCTTCGATCCTGAGATGGACCGCCTGGCCTCCAGGATCCTTTCTAACTTTGTTGGATATCCGATTTTACCTGAGGCGAATGGGAACACAGCCTATGTCATAGGCAATGGCCCTGAGATCTCGGAGATCCTGCCAAGCCTGTCCCCGGGATACCACATCGTGGCAGATTCCGCCATCACTGCCTATGCAGAGATCTTGGGATGCCCGGACATCATAGTAACCGATCTCGATGGCGATCTTGACGCAATATTTCGATGCGCTGCACAGGGAACGAAGATAGTGATACATGCGCATGGAGATAACATGGACAGAATCGTGCATAACAGCTCAAGGATGAGCAGAAAAATGATCGGAACCACACAGAATGTACCGTTCAGGAACATTGCAAACTTCTTCGGCTTCACCGACGGCGATCGATCCGTATATATCGCAGATCACATGGGTTTCAAAAATATCGTGCTGGTATCCTTCGATTTCAGGAATGTTAACAGATCCAAGCCTGGGAATCATGCCATGAAGGCAAAGAAGCTGAAATGGGCGGAAGCACTCATATCCATGATCGCGTTTGAACGCGGCACAACTTTAACCTGCGGTGATTTCATAGATATCTGATCTTCATTGTTCACCAAGCGATTCCGCGCTCCTTATGATCCTTCCACCGGCATATTCCGGCAGTATATCAGTATAATCAAGCTTCAGGCAGTATTCCAGATCCCTCTCGCCCACACCTGCTATTATACTCCTGTTTATCTCGGCGGTCTCCTTCAGGTATGCATCCACATTGACCTGCTTCCCTTCCGCAGCTGCCTTCAGCAGTTCTGAAAACAGTATATCCTCTTGAGCCCTGCCGATGGGCCTGTTGGAAGGCAGTATCAGCACGTCCGAATATTTTCTGATCATGGAGACGGCTGAACTGAAGTTCACGTACGACGCAAATATAACCCGACCGGATCTTATTCTAGAAAGGACATAGGTTCCATTTGTGGATGTGAAGGCAACGATCTTACCAGAGAGATCAGCCTCATCGATCTCCGCCGGAGAATTGTCATAATCGAAGTACGGCGGCTTTATTCCATATTTTTCCCCGATGAGCACCGTACCAGGATTTTTTCTTTTGAACTCTATCGCTTTCCTCACATCACGGAATGGAACAATATACTGCGCACCCCTTGCAAGTATCAGCGGTATGGTCGTCGTGGATCTGAATACATCCACCACTACGTTTATTTCCGCCCAAGAATCGCTCTTTCTTCCATCGCCTATCCTTATCATCGGTTGATTATCAGGGCATCATGGATCATGTGGATAAAATATTTCCCGCAGTTATGGAACCATCATTTTTCTGTAATCATATCCAAGCATCTTCCTAGGTGTTGCCTTCTAGAAGGCTCTTGGACAGTATGGAAGAAACATCGACGAGCTGGAATCCCATTATGGCAAATTTGACCATGTCCTTCGGATCCACCACAAGCACCCTGACCTTCGAGGCGTTATTGTTCTGTATTACGCTTTTCAGAGCGGCGGCTATGATTAGGTTATACGCATCGTCCCCAGATCCGATTATGATCTCCCGCGCGGATGAGAAGTCGAAGGATGAAAGCAGATCGATGTCATCCGCATTGTGTTCGAAGACTATGTATCCTTCATCCCTCAGCGACCGCGCGGTTTCGGGATTCTTCTCTATGATCACAACCACTGAACCTGAACTCTTCATCCTGGACACGTACTCCTGCATGAGGTTTGAATAACCGCATATCAGTATGTAATCCGTAAGCGTTTTGAGCTCTCTCTTCTCCATCCTGTTCACCAAGCCACCCAGGCGCCTCTCAATCGTTGGCAGTATGAGAGCGGTGATCGAGCTAAAAAATATTGCTACGCCCAAAAACGCCAGGGATATGGTGAACATCTTTGCATCAATTGTTACCGGCAGTATATCTCCAAAGCCCAGCGTGGTCACTGTTTCACCGGTGAAATAGAATGCGTTCGCGATGTTGGTTATCGGCGGTCGGAACTGATCGCCGAAGAGGAGCGATCCGCCTATGCCATACAGTATCGTGAACGTTATGGTGACAAGAGCTATGGCAACCTCTGGCCTTCCCAGCATGCGGTTGGGATAGATGTACTCCCTGCGTCTCCTGAAGATCATGTATATGACGAAGATGGAGAATGCCATGCCTATAGCGGTGATGTGGAAATGCCTGCCTGCACCGATGGCCAGTATCACTATGGTAAGAAAAGATCCTGTCACCATGATGCGCCATGCGGCCCTGGTCTTTTCCCTGGCCATGAAGCCGTATACAGCCAGTATGAAACCGTCGAATATGGCCAGGAATGCCAGGGCCTTTAAAGATACAGAAAACGATACGATGAATATGCGAATCGATACCACATGGTCGGAAGATACGATAGACAGCCCAAGAACGGTGGTGATCAGCCCCTGGATCAGAACCAGCCACCTCGGCTCAAGAATGCGAACTTCTCTGGCCACCTTTAAAAAATGACTGACGTGGATAAAGCTTTTTGCAAAGATTCCTTTTGGATCATTGACACAGTACCTATTTATTTGCGCATTACGATCATGGCATGTTATTAAGTCAGCTGTAATAAAGGTAAGTTGACTGTAATGGGATGATGGAATCATGTTCACAAGGCGAGGAGATCAAGGCGAAACCGATCTTGCAAACCGGGCCAGAGTGGGAAAGGACTCTCCTGTAGTGGAGGTGCAGGGGACGATCGATGAGTTAAATTCCTTCATTGGATATGCGCTTGTATTGAGCAGATGGGATGACATCAAAGACGACCTGTTCAAGATACAGAACGATCTCTTTGTACTAGGCGAAGATGTATCTACAGGAGGCAAAGGGAGAGTCGTAACCAGGGAGATGATCGATCATCTGGAGGAACGCGTCAGGGAGATGAAGGCAGAGATAGGGAAGATAGAACTCTTTGTGGTTCCGGGTGGTTCAATAGAGTCGGCCTCGCTCCACATGGCCAGATCCGTCTCCAGAAGGCTTGAGAGGAGAATAGTCGCAGCATCGAAGGTCACAGAGATAAACAAGAACGTGCTCATATATGCAAACAGGCTCTCCTCGGTGCTGTTCATGCATGCACTCCTTTCAAACAAGAGGCTGAACGTGCCTGAGAAGATATGGAGCATACACAGGATATCCTGATATCCTTATGATGAAAAATAAAACGCAGGACGCCGAAGTCCTGCCGTCATATTCGCATATCGATGGCTTAGGTGATCTGCATTATATTTTGAAGTGCAGCGGTTTACCGTAAGCTTCTTCTGCGGTCTCCTTCACGCCCTCGCTCACGGTCGGATGCGGATGTATCGTCAGACCTATATCCATGGCCATGAGCCCTGATTCCACGGCTAGCGATATCTCGCTTATGAGTTCGCTTGCATGCGGCGCCGCAAAGCCGGCCCCTGTGACTATGCCCTTCTCGTCGTAGTATATGTTGAATGTGCCTATATTTTCGTTCATGGTAAGCGATCTGCCGTTTGCTGCAACAGGGAATCTTGTGGACTTCGCCGACTTCGATCCGGTATAGGCTATCTCCGGGTCTGAGTATATGACGTAGGGCATGGCCCTGTACTCAACAACGCTGTCTATACCGCATATGTTGTCAGCTGCAACATCAGCATCGTAGTATGCCTTGTGTGCGAGCATGGGCTGCCCTGAAACGTCCCCTATGGCGTACACATTCGGGACGCTTGTTCGCTTGTGCGCATCCGTCTTGATGAAACGACCGTCCATCTCCAGCTTCAGATTTTCAAGGCCGAAGCCCTCGGTGTTTGGTATCCTGCCAACGGTCATCAGCACGGTATCCGCCTCGACGTACTCCCCTCCTTCCATGTTAACCCTGATCTTTTCAGACTTCTGCGTGTTAAGGACCTTCTTACCTGTCATCACCTTCACGCCGATCTGCGATAGCCTCCTCTCCACATGCCTGACCAGCTCCTGATCCGTCCCGGGGAGTATGTTGGGCATCATTTCTATGATCGTGACGCTGGAACCAAGCTTTGCCAATGCAGTGCCTATCTCTACGCCTATATACCCTCCACCTATGATGGCCACCGATCCAGGTATGTGATCCAGATCCAGTATCTCTCTGTTGTAAACCACGTCATCAATACCTTTGATCTTCACCGGCTTTGATCCGGTTGCTATGACGAGGTTGCTGCCCTCTATCGTCCGGTCTCCGACCTTCACATGGTTGCTGTCCACAATGTATGCTTCGCCCCTTATCACATCTACGCCGTACCCCTTGCAGAGAGTCTCCACACCGCCGGTAAGCCTGTTGATCATGGACCATTTCCATTGCTGCCATTTCTTCATGTCTATTGAATAATTTATCGAAACTCCAGGCATCTCCCTGAGATAGTTTATTGAGTTGGCAAGCTCTATGAAGGCCTTTGAAGGTATGCAGCCGTAGTTCAGGCATTCGCCCCCGATCTTGTCTTTCTCTATCAGCGCAACCTTCTTCTGCCTCTGCCCCAGGCGGATTGCGGCTGCATAGCCACCTGGCCCCGAACCTATTATTATTGCATCGTACATATCAGATCTCATAGATAATAGCGTTCGGATCCTCAATAACCTTTTTCAGATCAACTATGAACCTCGTGGCGACTGCACCGTCTATCAGCCTGTGGTCGCAGGACAGCGATAGGTACATGTACTTCTTGCCGTCGCGGTCGAACACCCTGTGCACGCCCAGTATGGCAACCTCTGGGTAGTTGATTATCGGCGTCGACATTATGCCTCCAATCGTTCCAACGTTCGTTATGGTGAATGTGGAATCCTGAACCTCATCTAGCTGAAGCTTGTTTTCCCTCGCCCTTGATGCTTTATCCGCTATCTCGGCGGAAATTTCCACCATGCTCTTGCCGTCCGCATTCTTTATCACAAAGACGTTCAGTCCGTCAGGAGTATCCACCGCTATCCCTATGTTGTAGTACTTCTTCAGGATGTACGACTTTTTATTTTCATCGTAGATCGCGTTCAGGTACGGATACCTCTTCAGCACTGAAGGAACGATCCTTGCAAGGAAGCCTGTAACTGTGACCTTGATGCCGCGTGCCCTTGCAGAATCCAGTATGGACATCATCGAAGTTACGTCAACCTCCTCCATAACGGTGAAGTGAGGCATTATCTGCTTTGCCTTCGTCATCTTGTCGAAGATTATGCGCCTCAGGCCGTGCATCTCAAGTATCTCCTCTGCACCAGCAGGCTGTTTCTGCGCAGGTATATGCGGAGACGTGTGTACCTCCTCAACCTTCTCCTGAGCTGCCGGCTGCGGTGATTTCATGTATCTCTCCAGATCGTCCAGTGTCACGCGTCCAGCCTCGCCTGTGCCACCGACCTTTGACAGATCTATGCCGTTCTCCCTGGCTATCCTCCTCACGGCTGGGCTAGCCAGAACATGCGTGGATACCTCAGGTAAGGGTACCTGCTTCATTTGAACAGCTTCAGCCGGCTTCTCCTCTTTCTCCGGCACCTGCTGTGTCTCCGCTGTTTCTCCGGTATCGATCTGAAGAAGGGTGGAACCGACTGGAACGACCTGCCCTTCCCTGTAGAGTATCTTTGCTATCTTGCCCCTTACCGGCGATGGTATCTTGACCGTGACCTTGTCGGTCATCACCTCAACGAGGTCCTGATCCTTCTCCACCTCGTCTCCTTCCTTCACATCCCATTTGACTATTTCGCCTTCTGTTACGCCCTCTCCAATATCCGGCAGTTTGAATTCGTACATATGATCACCTGAATGTCATGACCTTTTCAATCGCTGCGCTTATCCTGGCCTCATTTGGAAGATAGTAGTCCTCCAGCCTGTACGGGAACGGCGTATCAGGCCCTGTGACGCGCAGTATCGGTGCGTAAAGGTACTCTATGGCCCTCTCCGAGATCATGGCCGATATTTCCGCGCCCACCCCAAGCGTCCTCGGCGCTTCATGGACTATGACGACGCGGCCTGTCTTCTTCACCGAATTCAGGATCGTATCCCTGTCCATCGGGACGATCGTCCTCAGATCGATGACCTCAACATCGTACTTTGATTTGGAAGCTGCGGACATGACCGTGGGAACCATCGAACCGTAGGTAATCACCGTCACATCGCTTCCCTGCTTGATTATATTTGCCTTTCTGAGCGGTACTGTGTACTTGTCCTCCGGTATCTCCGCCTTCTGAGCCCTGTACAGCCTTTTCGGCTCTAAGAATATGACTGGATCTGGTGACTCTATGGCGGATATGAGCAACCCCTTGGCGTCGTATGGATTGGATGGACTCACTACCGTCAAGCCTGCGGTATGGGCAAAGTAGGCCTCCCCGCTCTGTGAATGATAGAGGCCGCCCTTTATTCCACCGCCCACTGGCGTACGCAGAACTAGCGGGACCGTGTAGTCGCCGCCAGACCTGTACCTGATCTTGGCCATCTGGTTTATTATCTGATCCATAGCCGTGTAGATGAAATCCTGGAACTGTATCTCTGGTATTGGCTTCAAGCCGTTAACGGCCATTCCTATGGCCATTCCCACTATGCCAAGCTCAGAAAGCGGCGTGTCTATGACGCGCTGCGTACCGTACTTCGCCTGCAGGCCATCCGTGACCCTGAATACGCCTCCGTCCTTTCCAACGTCCTCGCCGAGGATTATGACGCTGTCGTCCTCGGACATCTTTAGATCCATTGCGCTGTTTAGCGCCTGAACCATGTTCATCTGCGTAGTATATCACCCCTCTCCTCTTCTATCGCCCAGGTCATCTCTGAATACACGTCATCAAACATCGTCTCCGGAGCAGGAGCTGGGATCTTCAGGCGCTCCTCAAACTTCTCATCGATCATCTTCTTGGATTCTTCCTTGATCTTCTCTATCTCCGCCTGGTTGAGGTATCCTCCGGAAATCATCAGCTTCTCCGCAATGATCAGCGGGTCCTGATCGCTGTTCTCCTGCACCTCATTCTTGCGGTACTTGCTGGGATCATCCGATGTGGAGTGCGGCCCCATCCTATAGCTCCTCGCCTCCACGAGTATCGGATTGCCAGAACGTGCATATTCCACGGCATCCTTCACCGTTCTGTACGTCTTTATGAAATCGTTTCCGTCTACGTACACACCCTTCATGCCGTATGCCTCTGCCTTCTTGTATATCTCGGCTTTCGTCTGCCTCTCCACAGGGAGAGATATGGCCCATCCGTTGTTTTCGCACAGGAACACAACGGGTAGATCGAAGACTGCAGCAAAGTTCATGGCCGCATGGAAGTCGGGAGTGGATGTTCCGCCATCGCCGAACGTGGTTATCACTATACCGTCCTCCTTCCTGTACTTCTTGGCATAGGCCGCACCGACCGCAAGCGGAAGGTTCGTTGCGACCGGGCTTGGGACTGACATGAAATTTATCTCCTTTGCACTGTAATGGCTCGGCATCTGCCTGCCCTTGGAGCTGTCCTCAGCGTTCCCCATTATCTGGTCAAATATCTTCTCTATTGGATGACCCAGGTATATGAGCATCGTCACATCACGGTAGTAGCCGTAAACGCTGTCATTCCTTGAGAGAGCCATGGCTGCACCAGCCTGCGTAGCCTCCTGCCCCATCATGGGCGTGTAGAAGCCGACCAGCCCCTGCCTCTGGGCCGTTATGATCTTTTTGTCAAAATACCTTCCCAGCACCATGGATGTGAATCCCCTCACCATAAGGTTCTTCTCATCCTGATCCAGAACTTCCGTCATACAAACACCCTCTTGAATATCCGCAGAGCATGATAATTACTAACGTGGTTGTAAAAAACGTATCCACGATCAATTGGTTTCTTTACTCTGCTCTGCACGGGTAATAATGATTATTAAGTATTTATTACTATTCATTTTGATTCGCTTATATATAAATGCAATGAGAATAAAATAAATGATATCATGAACTATAGCATAAAACGAACTGCATCATTATAATTTATTCCGATGGATACAGCCCTCTGTGAAGACTAAGACGCGCGTTATCTTGTGGTGACGATGACCTCATCGTTCAGAACAAGCATGGTGTGTTCAAACTGCGCTATGAAAGATCCGTTGTGCTCCTTCAGAACAGGGAACGAATATACCTCTTTGGAGGCCATCATGGCCCTAAGATACTTCTTGGGATCGTCTACGAGGCCCTCCAGCCATCTTTCTGCAAACGGCAGTTTGTTGAAGTTCCTGTATATGACCTCGTCCTGCCTCGGCTTTGGGCTGTCGATCATGTATATATTCCCGGGCTGGCCCTCATGTATCAGACCGATGCCCGTGGAGGCAAACGGCTCTATGGCTATAGCATGATCCGGCTGCAGTCTAACGACGTTTCCATCGTCATAATTCGGGATGAATATCGATGCATGCAGATCGTAGCGTTCCACGCCGTGACCGCCAAGGTTCCTCACCGGCTTGAAACCGTATGATCCTATGACTTCGGCGATCCTTCTTCCGATCTCGTTGACGCTCTTCATAGGCCTGACCACCTCTATGGCCGCATTGAGGGCCTGCCTTGCGGCTTCTATTAGATCAGAATGCTTGCCCTGCTCCCCAACCTCCACCGTTATGGCTGTATCGGACATGTATCCATCGATGTGCGCTCCGAAGTCAACCTTCACCACGTCCCCTGTCCTGAAGATCTTTTTGTCGTTTATTGATGGCGTATAATGAGCAGCATCGTTATTTATGGACAGGTTAACAGGGAATGCTGGCTTTGCGCCCTCATCACGCACAAACTTCTCCATCGCGCTGGCCACGTCGATCAGCTTTGCCCCCGGTTCAATCATGCTTGCTCCTATCTCCAGAGCTCTCTTTCCTATCCTTCCTGCCTCCATGTATTTTTTCTTTACATCAGGATCCACGAGATCACCTCAATATCTTCAGCCTGTACACAGCAGGTTCAACGATTGAATATATCCTTATGGATGACTCAAGATCGGATCTGCTTGTGGTCAGCCTGTGCTGATATATGCCTATTATATTCCGCATGGTACTCTCATCATAGTATCCGCTCTTCTTGGATATTATTTCAGCAGCCCTATCAGGATTCTTCGCTATGAAGTCTATACCCTTCTGGTAATAATCCAGAACGGGTCTGAATGACGCGTCCCTCGCTGCGATCATGCAGGAGGCTGCATGTATGCCCAGCTTCCTTGCTAAATCGGAATATTTCATGCCCAGAGCTACCTCATTCCCCACCAGCCCCATCTTTCCGTTACGTGCCTCCTGCATAACCGTTTCTGGGTCAGCGTTGACAACCTGGCCAGATATTGCAGATGCGATAAGCCTGGCATTGTAATCGGCCAGGGTTCCCCTCTTAACAGTGTATATGATCTTTGATTCGGTGCTTCCTATCACCGAATACATATCTATGAAGACTCCGGCCATTATGGGCATTCCGTATTTCGTGATGTTCGTTATGGAATCCAGCACGACATCAAAATTTGAGCTTTCAGAACAGGTGTTGTGCAGATCTATATCCTCATATTCCGATATAACCAGCAGTGGAAACGATACAGGCCCTGCAAATGGAGCACCTATCTTCATACGGTGGACTATTGCAATATTATTTATATGCTTATCCTAAAATGCACTTATTTCCTATTCGAATGATCATGCATGCTTCGAATGAACACGGTCCGTTCCTCAAGCCATCACCTGGGTATATTCGATGATCAGCGTAATCAACGTATAGTGCGAGTTAAACAGATCGGATCAATTCAGGATAAATATAAATATCAATATTGCCTAAAATGATCATGGTTACAAAGAAGGCCTCAGAAAGCCAGGTAATGGAACTCGAAAAGCGCAGCTACAACAATCCAGTTGTACTATGCGGTTTTGCAGGATCCACGCCGACAGGTGTGCTTGCTGCGAGTTATATCGTCGAGACACTTGGTATGCATCAGGTTGCACATCTCATCTCTCAGCATATTCCACCTGTGGCCGTATTCGTGGGTGGAAAGCTGAGGCACCCATTCAGAATTTATGCCAATAATTCAAATACCGTGCTGGTTGCCATGTGCGAGGTTCCAATATCAAGCGCGCATATATACGAGATATCGAACACGCTCATGAACTGGATCGATCAGGTTGGCGCCAGCGAGATAGTCGTGATGGAAGGGAGCCCAGCAAACGGCATTCCAGAAGAAAGATCAGTGTTCGCAGTTGCCGAGAGGCCGAAGCTGGACAAGTTCAAGAAGGCAGGTATACAGCCGGCTGATTCTGCCATCATAGCTGGCATGGGTGGCGGTATCCTGAACGAATGCCTGGTCAGGAAGATAACCGGTCTTTCGCTCATAACCCCCACATCCGTGGATATACCTGATCCTGGCGCAGTTCTTGCAATAGTCGATGCGCTCAACAAGGCGTATAACCTCAAGATAAAGACTGATCTGCTAGAGGAACAGGTCAAGGAGCTCGATGAGCAGATAAAGAAGATAGAGGAGCAGTACAAGGAACTTCAGGCAAAGCAGAGCGAGCCGCAGTCCATGTATGGATGATCCCCATGATAAGGGTCAGAGGGCACATCAGGAAGGAGATCGAGATCGACTCCAGCAGAAGGGTCTCTGATCTGATGTCTGATCTCGGCCTGAACGAGGACGAATACGTGGTCATAGTGAACGGATCTCCCGTTCTGAGCGATCATATAGTGAATAAGGAAGATGATGTGGTAATACTGGAGGTGTTCTCTGGAGGATAATGCAGTCTGAACATAGAGCGTACATGGATAAAGGCAGCCATATTTTCATAACAGGTATATTTCCTAAGTTTTTTATGGTAGAATCTAAAACGAATGAGAAACTGAGTGATACCTTCAGGTATTACGCCTGAACACGCCTGCGCCGAAGAACTTATCCAGTATAGGCATCCTTTCAGAATCGCCTTTGAATTTCCTTATTTCAATGTTCTTTTTGAATTTATCCAGATTTTTACCGATGGAATAGTTCTCTATTTCCGCCCTTACGATCTCCTCAATGCTTCGCTCACCAGTGAAGACGTCCACATATAGTCTGTCCCCCACGAGATATGGCCCGCGCGATCTTTTCCTGATCTTCCAGCTTTCGATGAAGTCAACTGCATTATCCGTATCCACGGGTGGGCCAGTATGCACATGTATTCTGTCCTCATTGCATGTCGGCGTTTCAATGAGGACGTATATTCTGTCGCTTACATCGATCTCAGAGGATATCACCCTGATCTCATGAGCCTCCATTATCTTCTGCAATACAGATCTGAACCTGTACACCTGAGGATAGATAACGTCATCAGTTAGATCAGGCTTCTGGATCGAATATATCATGATGCATGTGCCCCTGTCATGGTAAGCTACGTCTTTCTTTTCGTAATCGATCTGGAAGAATTGCGCGTCCTGCGACGATATATATAACTTTGATGCTATCTTCATCCTGGACAGGCTTTCCAGGCTTACAGGGGATGCTACGTTCCTGTCAGGATCGACCGGATCTATCAACACCATGGGATCTTGAAATCGATCGTCATCGTCCAGCATAACCCTGCCCTTCGCCTTTGAGAAGAATTGTATGACGCTGTCGAAGCTTCCCAATCTTATCACAAGGAGTTCACACAGATATCCAGAAAACCCAAACGTCCTGGCCTCTGCCCCATACACGCCTATGGACTTCATGAATATCTTCAATAGCCTGACCTCGTCCCTGCCCCTATCATCGAGATGCTGATTGACATACTCCGTATGAAGTAGCGTTCTGTCCACGGCACTTATCTTCCTGTCGCCGAAATGCATCTTATAGCAGGGCACAACATCTATCTTTACGCCTTTCACCTCGCCGCTGACGTATGGATGCTCGGCGTACTTCTCCCTGCCATTTGGAAGGACTGCATGGCCGATGCGGAGGCCCTCTTTATTCACAATTTCTTCAGGATAATCACGATCGAACGCTATGAATATGTCGAGATCCCCATCTCTGAGGTTGGTACCCTTCGCGTATGATCCAACGATAACAGCTTCAGCCCTCAGCCCGCGTAAAGAACAGATATTGTTTATTTTTGCAACTATATCGGCAGATATCTCCTTTAACTTGCTCTCCTCCTCACTGGTTGGCCGGTACCTGCTGAGTATTTCTTGATAGTTTATCATTTTTGCATCAGGTTCATTATGGCCTGCGCTGGTTCACCGCCTGATGCTTTCAGCGCCTCAATTGCCTTCTCCCTTGAGACGCTTGCCTGATCCATAACGAGCTTTATGTCGTCTTCAGGGAATGATTCCTCCTTCTTCTCTTCAGGCTCCTTCGGAACCTCCCTCATGGTGCCGACGACTTGAAACGTCTTAACGCCCTGAGCTTCTATCATCGTGACCTGTGCGTTATCTATAACGTAATCCTTCGTCTTTCCCTTGAATATTACCTTTGTGACGTCATCCATCTCGGTGGATTTTATTCCCATCTGCGCCATCAGCCGGCGCATCTCCCTTGAATTCATCCTGCCAGGTATCATTTTAGCACTGATCATTAGATCATAAATAAAGTTGAGTCTTAAAAGACATGAATAGAATTGTGATCAAAACTTGGCGGGTAAAAACCAGATCGATACAAAAATAAAGATGGTTTGTGATTTACGGGGTTATTTTTATTGCTCTCACAGGGCAGACGCTTTCGCATGCCATGCAGAATATGCAGTCTGATTCCCTGACAGGATCACATTTATCCGTCCTGTACTTGTTCCATTCATCGCTGCCCTTTGCTATCTTGTGGTCATTACCCGTACCTGATTTACCTGGGTTAAGATTCCACTCATACAGGTTGACAGGGCAGACATCCATGCATGCACCATCTGCAATGCAGCAGTCCCAGTCAACGGCAACATGAGTACCGTGTATGCCCAGCTTAGTGGGATATGGCTTTCCATCAGCGTCGAGCCTCTGCATGCCTTCGGCTCTCACGTCATGGCCATTGTGCTGACCGGTTACAGGATAATCCTTGTCGTTCTCAAGAAAGTGCTCATCTATGGGCTTTGGCTTGAAATCAAGCTCCTCTAGCTTAACCAAATACACTCACCGACAAGATATTTTATATTTTTATTTAAACTATACGTAAGAGATGGAGAAAATGTTGACAGAGTTCATTCTTCAAATATCCGATTTACAGATCCAATCAATTATAAATGAGTTTTTGACGATTATTTGACATTTAACAACGGTATCGGCAGTGCATGCGCAAATGGCTAAAGTCTTTGTTCCTAACATACATCTGAATCATGACTGATTGAAAAGGTATCGGCGATCATGTATGAGAATTTTAATAAACTTAAATAAACTTGACTGGATTCTCAAGCATGGCAGAGTATCGATTAGATGTGCTGTACAAGGCGGCCGAGGCTCTGATCTGCATGAAAAAATATGAAGATGCGCTCGTTCTCTATGAGAAGTTCGTAAAGGCTTTCCCAGATGTTGCAGGTGGATGGCATGGCCTGGCCATATGCTATGAAGAAACCGGAGAGAGGGAAAAGAGCATCGAACCATACAGGAAGGCGCTCGAACTGTACCTGAGGGATGCGAAGACCGAGGCCGGCAGAATGCGTAGATCCTTTCTCTGGGGAGGATGGTGTGCGATCAAGCTGAATATGAATCAGCTGGCGCTTGAGATGATGGAAGAAGCTGTCAAAGAAGACCAGAATTATGCATACGCTCATCTTTCACTCGCAATAGCTTCAGCCAGAACCGGAGATAAAGATAGAGCTCTGATCTCCAAGAGGAGATATCTTGATCTCGTCGGAGAAAAACCCTATGAGAAGAGAGAATGTGAGGGTCTAGAAATGCTCAATGAGGCAAAGGAAGAGGCATCCGGCTGGCTCAGATCATTCATCTTATCTGTTCTTGACAAATGCCATAAAGAATCAGAAATCTGCCAAAGTTTAGGAGAAACATGATCCGCCATCGCAGAATATTATGAAAGAAAAACCCCATCCTTGTCAGCTTAGCCCGCATATGAATCAGATGGTGAATGCAGAATGATCCTTATGATCTTTGTTTACCATATGCCGTGGGCCGGGATCGAACCAGCGACCTCCAGATCTTCAGTCTGGCGCTCTCCCAACTGAGCTACCACGGCTCATAATATGCCGTCCTGATGCATCGATCCTTCATGTCCGGTCATCTGACGCTGCAGAAGATCGATCATGGCATCCCCTCAATCTCACATGATCGGCCATTCAGGTGTGAGCGTATGGTATATATCTTTATCAATTTTTCCACAGCATGCGTCATCTATGCATTCACCGGCATTTTGGAAGTATTGCGGAATAACCTCAATTGGCCTCTGCTGAGGCTTTCTGCTGATCGCCGCCGTGGATCTCAATTATCTGGTCCCTGATTATCTTTCCTGCAGGACTCCTCGGTATCTTCTTGACCGCGATGTATTTCTGAGGCCTAAGATACGGCGGGAATCTGCTCTCGAAAAATCTTTTGATGCCGTTGACATCTTCGGTTACCACATATGCCACCAGTACAGGAAGCCCACCTTCATAGCGCATGCCTATCGCTATATCATTCACGCCGGAGGCTTTATTGACCGCAGCCTCTATTGGTTCCGGGTCGATGAGGCTCCCATTTATGATCATCCTCCTCGTTCTCTCCAGATGAAGGCCACCGCCCGCATCAATATATCCGAGATCGCCGGTATTGTAGTACTGTGATTCTGCACCCATGAACCTGCCAGGCGAAACCTCTATGAAGCCCATTTCGCCAGGCTGGACATCCTTGCCTGATCTGTCGGTTATCCTTATCTTTACATTTGGCAGCGGTTTTCCGATGCTGCCGTCGTATTCCGAATCAAGCGGGCTTATCGTTACGGCACCGCATGACTCCGTCATATCAAAGCCGACCTTTATGGTGCGGCCGGTTGCGCTTCTGAATCTGTCCATGAACTCTGGGGCGAAATCTTCACCTATCATGAACAGGAACCTGATAGTCTTTGGAATGCCTATCTTCTTCTCAACTATCTGGCGGTAGAGATGCGAGTTGCCAACGACCATGTTGCTCTCCAGCCTGCCAGCCAGCTTCATGGACGTTTGCCCGTCCATATAGTCAGGAACCAGGTTCACCGTTCCAGCGTTTATGAGAGCGGTGAAGAGAAACTGCAGCGTTGACATATGGTAGAGGGAGGATGATATCAGCATGTTCTTTCTGAAGCCATCAAGGTAGGCAGATAGATCAGCGATGGCAGACATGATGTCCTTATTTCTGATGAGTACAGGCGATTCCATCTTCCTGGTTTTCTTCACTATAAATGTGTCATCGGGGCTTCTGTCCCTATCGTATTGGCCGTATCTATCGAAGATCAGATCCGACAGCTTGTGTACGCCTGGTCTGGATGAAAGATCACGCCGCTCGCCGAGGTATTCCCTGAAATAATATTTCAGAGATGTGCCATAGGGCGCAAGGTCCTCATCCCTTATCAGGAACATGTCCCTGAAGTTGAATTCCTGGTAATTCATCATGTAGTCGCTTGCTATTACGTACTGGCAGTCATATGCCTCGGGCGATTCTCCCGGCCTCAAAAGTGCCGCCTCAAGGCCCATTGAATTGATGGCCAGTAGCGAAATCACAAACTGTGGAGAGTTTCCCGCCATGATCGCGATGCGTCCGGACACACCCATCTCTTCCAGATTATGTGCCAGAGAGTCCGACATGGCCCTGACGTCATGATAAGTTAGCGGCTTCCCAAGAAAGTATATGGCCACCTTGCTCTGGTTGTCCTCCGATACCTTTGCGAACGCATCGTACAGGCTCTGATCCATGCCGGAAACCATGCCTGTATTAGTTTTCATCTATATTTTAATGTATTTATCCATGACTGCCGGTATTTCGCCTATCATATCCGTTATGGTATACCAGTATCCGTGTTTCGCATGTGCTGCATCGCCTATGGCCTTGTTCAGGTATGTTCCCATGAGGCAGGATCTTATGGGATCTATGGATTTGGCCAGGAATGATGATATAAGCCCGGCCAGCAGATCGCCTGTGCCGCCCATGGTCATCCTCGGATTTCCGCCTTTTGAATAGTAAACGTCCTTTCCGTCCGTTATCACGTCCACCTGCCCCTTGAGGACAACGATGACGCCCTTCTTCTTTGCAAATGCCACAGCATTCTCCTCCGTAGGTTCCATGCCTGATATCCGCCTGAATTCGCCCTTATGCGGCGTTATGATCACGGTCTTGCCCTGGAAGCTTCCCTGATACTCGCCCACAACGTTCAGAGCATCGGCATCCACAACCATCGGTATCTTCGATCCCAGTATGACCTTTCTCGCAGCATCCATGGCCTCCGCAGATCTGCCCATGCCCGGGCCAACCAGCATGGCAGAATTGCCGTATATTTCAGCTGCAACGGCATCGTCGATAGCCGAGACCGGCCTGACTATAAGCCCGGGATCGTATCCTGAAACTATCTGGTAATTTCTTTCTGATACGTAGATCCTTATCAGATCCAGGCCTATACGCTCAGCAGCCAGCGCCGCTATCACAGAGGATCCGTAGAATTCCCATCCGGCAACTATAGCCAGGGTGCCGTTCATGCCCTTGTGCGATGATGGATCAGGCCTTGGGTAGTATAGCAGATCGCCTGGGCCAGCGTACTTCCTCACATCTGGCGGTATACCTATATCGGCAACAACGATGTCTCCACTGTTCTCTCTGTTCATACCGTACTTTTCCATCGTGAAGGTAACGGTCATCTCGGGCTTCACTGCGTACCTAGATCCAAGACCAGAAGGTATATCGACAGATACTATGTGCGAACCAGATCTATTGATCCTTTCTATGGCAGTCCTGTATGGTTCCTTTGGATCTCCAGATATGCCGACGCCGAATATGCCGTCTATTATGATGTCGCACTTCATGCATGCGTCGATGGCCTCCATCCCAAGGACCTGGCCTCCGTACTCAGACAGCGCCTTCTTTGCGAGTTCCGATCGGATCTCGGTGACGACCAGCACCTTAACATCGTACTTTTCCCGCAGAATTGTGGCAGCCACTATGGCATCCCCGCCGTTGTTC
>NZ_JAGDXM010000008.1:22310-24965 GCF_023256435.1 Thermoplasma sp.
AAACCGATTTCGCGTCCGGGTATCGCTTCATCACGGCATCGGCAACAGCCCTGCCGGCGTTCTTCATCAGGGGATACGTGCTTCCGTATAGATACTCATAGTTCAGGTCGTCATGCTGCATATCCACGTAGTAGTTCATAAAAAAATATTGCAAATGAAGACAAATAATTAAGCATTGGAAATCAAAAGTATGAAATAAGATAGAGCATTAGGAATGGATATGAAGTACGTAAGATATGGAAAGACGGCATCATTTGTTTCCGTGCTGGCCTTCGGAGCTATGACGCTGGGAGAAAAGAACCGCTGGAAGCTCGGCGGTGTGACGCAGGATCTGTCCGATAAGATGGTGAAGGCCGCATTCGACGCAGGGATCAACCTATACGATACAGCAGATGTATACGATGAGGGCGATTCCGAGATAATGCTTGGAAGATCCATTAAGCCGTACAGGGACCAGGTGATGATAGCCACCAAGGTAAGGGGCCGCACCGGAAACGGCATCAATGAGAGCGGCCTCTCAAGGCACCACATGTCCATAGCGCTGAGGAAGAGCCTAGAGAGGCTTGATACGAAATGGGTTGACGTATACCAGTACCACGGCTGGGATGTGCATGGCGAGTTTGAGGAGTTCCTGTCAACCATGGAGCACTTTGTGGATTCCGGCTACGTTATTTATCCTGCGGTATCAAACTTCACCGCATGGCAGATGGCAACGATGCAGGCCATGGCCGTCGACCGTGGATATGCAAGGTACGAGAGCGCGCAGATGAACTACAGCCTGCTGAACAGGGACGTGGAATACGAAGTGATTCCGCTGATGAGATACTGGAACATGACGCTGCTCTCCTGGAGTCCCCTTCACGGTGGCGTGCTGACCGGAAAGTACAGGCGCGGCGAAAAACCAAGGGAAGGTACGAGGATGGGGGATCGCGGTTTCTTCTTCCCCTACTTCGACGAAACGCGTGGCTGGGATGTCGTTGATGAGGTAAAAAAGGTAGCCGAAGAACAGGGCTGTACCATGTCGCAGGTTGCCCTCGCATGGATAATCTCGAAGGGGCATGTGGCCATAATAGGCGCGAGGAACATGGAACAGCTGCAGGAGAACCTTGAAAGCGTGAACGTTAACCTTAAGAGGGAACAGATAGAGAGGCTGGACAGGGTCTCCGATAACAGGGATATATATCCAAACTGGATGGTGAAGAGGCAGAACGGCGACAGGAACTTCGAGATCGTTTCATAGATCCCTTACCTTTTTTCCAGATCCTCCTTTATCCTGAGAAGTGCATGTTCTGCACCGGTCTCGAAATGCGATTTTATCCTGCGTTCAAATGGCCGGAGGTACAGCGAAAGCCTGACGTTCCACTCCGTCTGTATCAGCGTCTTGCCGTTCTCGATCAGGACCGCATCTATCTTCGATCCCCTGATCGGGCCCTTCAGATAGGACGTGAGAACGGACATCCTGTCTGCATCTGAATGGAGCGACATTAACCCCCAGGCCGGGAATGCGAAGCGAACCCTGTAGAATTTACCCTCTTTTATTATCCTGCGCGTTCCCTTCCAGAACTCGGTTATCCGGTCCGGATCGGATATGACCCTGAAGGCATCATCGGCACTGGCCTCCACTTCAATCCTCTTCCTGAATGTTATCATATACTCATCCCCAGCAGATCGTTGCAGAGTGCCTGAAAAGATATATAGTTATCACTGCGAAAATTCGAGGTTCCGATCGTTCAGCATCGAGATCTTGCATGCGCTAAGCATATCGCCATGTTTATGACCCCTCGCTTCATGCATAGATATGAAGGAGTACGAAACTGAGACAAAGGGCGGCAAAATAGAGAAGCGCGTTTTCATTGACTCCGGTTCCTTCGTGATATACGGATACGAGACGGATGGGAATATGGACAAGAAGATCAGGCTGGTCCTCAACGGCAGGAACGGGAAGAGATCCTACTTCATAATACCGACAGGAAACAAGCGCAATTTGGCTATTGATGCCGATTACGAAGACGATGTCTTCGTGCTCAAGGACGGCCAGGCTGTACGTGTACGGGATCTGTTCGGCGAACGTTAAACTCAACTTCGCCAATTTTTAAATACCTCCAGCAATTCCATAATCTATGTCAGGTATAGTTACCTACGGTTCCTACATAC
Source organism: Thermoplasma sp. (assembly GCF_023256435.1). Lineage (GTDB taxonomy): Archaea > Thermoplasmatota > Thermoplasmata > Thermoplasmatales > Thermoplasmataceae > Thermoplasma. The sequence continues at coordinate 24,465 of NZ_JAGDXM010000008.1, forward strand.
CCAAGTATCGAATAAAACCGGATGAGATAGCGAGGGTATGGGGAGAGAACCCTGAACACATAAAGAATGGCATATACATACTCAGCAAATCGGTGCCCGCACCGGATGAGGATGTCGCCACCATATCAGTTGAGGCGGCAAGAAATGCACTGAAGAGAAAGAAGATCAACCCCAAGGAGATCGGCGCAATATACGTCGGCTCCGAGTCGCATCCATATGCGGTGAAGCCAACCGCAACCATCGTCGGATCAGCCATTGGCGTTGATTTTTCCCTTTTTGCGGCTGATTATGAGTTCGCATGCAAGGCCGGAACTGCAGGTATGCAGAACGTGAAGGCCATGGTGGATTCTGGCATGATAAAGTACGGGCTGGCCATAGGCGCAGATACTTCGCAGGGCGCGCCTGGAGATGCTCTGGAATATTCTGCGTCAGCCGGCGGCACTGCGTTCATCATAGGAAAGGACGATACCATAGCGGAGATCAATTCAACGCTCTCCGTGG
>NZ_JAGDXM010000008.1:24975-25773 GCF_023256435.1 Thermoplasma sp.
CGCCAGATTTCTGGAGGAGGGAGGGCCAGCCGTATCCAAGCCACGGCGAAAGGTTCACCGGCGAACCCGCCTACTTCAGGCACGTCGTGACTGCGGCCAAGATGATGATGGAGCGCATGGAGACACAGCCAAAGGATTACGACTACGTCGTGTTCCATCAGCCAAACGGCAAGTTTCCAACAAGAGCTGCAAAGATGCTGGGATTCGATGAGAAGCAGTACAAGGACGGTCTTCTGACACCGTACATTGGAAACACGTATTCCGGATCGATGATGACAGGGCTCTCATCAATACTGGATGTTTCAAAGCCAGGCGACCACATACTTGCCGTTTCATTCGGTTCTGGAGCTGGATCCGATGCCTTCGACATAACGGTGACGGACAGGATAGAGGATATGGACAGGAACAGGGCACCGACCATAAAGAAGATGCTGGAGAACGTGAGATGGGTGGATTACGCCATCTACGCGAAGTTCAAGAAGAAGATCATAGTGGGTGATGGTATTGAGTGAAGTTTACATAATAGGCGCAGGTGAGACAAAATTCGGCGAGCTGTGGGACAAATCGCTCAGGGATCTCGCGGTTGAGGCGGGTCTTGAAGCGATAAAGGACGCAAATATCTATTCAAGGGACCTGCAGATGCTATACGCGAGCAACAGCCTAGCTGGGACGATAAATGAACAGAGCAACATAGCCGCCCTTGCTGCGGATTTCTCAGGAATCGCGGAAACGCATGTACCTGCAGTGCGCGTCGAGGCGTCTACGGCGTCTGGAGGCGCGGCGGTGAGGGAAGCGTAC
>NZ_JAGDXM010000008.1:25783-27893 GCF_023256435.1 Thermoplasma sp.
TAAAGTCCGGAGAGTACGATGTGGTGATGGTTGGCGGCGTTGAGAAGATGACGGACATATACGGTTCGGAGATCATCGATGTGCAGTCATCTATCCTGGACAGGGAGTGGGAGAGCTTCAACGGCGCAACACCGGCGGCGCTTGCCGCAATAACGGCGCGGAGATACATGCACGATTTCAAGGTTCCAAGGGAGGATCTCGCCATGATAGCGGTCAACGACCATGCGAACGCGTCCATGAACCCTGACGCGCAGTACAGGAATAAGATAACGGTTGATCAGGTACTGAAGAGCGATCCTGTTGCGGAACCGCTTAACGTGTTCGACTGCTCTCCCATATCCGATGGAGCTTCAGCTATCATTCTTGCATCGGATGAGTACCGCAAGAAGAACAGGCTTGACGGTATAAGGATAGTCAGTTCGGCCATGTCGGAGGACTACCTTGCGCTGCACAGCAGGAAGTCCATATACACGCTTGAATCGACGAGGATAGCGGCGAAGCAGGCGATCGAGAGGGCTGGAATAAAGAGGAATGACATTTCATTCGTCGAACTCAACGATTCGTACAGCATATACGGCCTCATTGAGCTTGAGGATCTGGGCTTCGCTGATAAGGGCAAAGGACGGGATCTTCTGGGCGAGATAAAGATAGACGGAGGCCTTCCGGTGAACCCCTCAGGCGGTCTGAAGGCGAAGGGGAACCCGCTCGGAGCTACAGGCGTATCGCAGTTCTACGAGGCCTATCTGCAGTTGAAGGGTAAGGCCGGGCAGAGGCAGGTGAAGAATGCGAGGTATGGTATGCTGCACAATATGGCAGGAACAGGGGCGACATCGGTCGTCCATATAGTGGGTGAGTGATAATGGGACAGCTGTCAAGATTCTGGAGGGAGAGCGAGCACAGGTACAGGCTCCTTGGCACCAGATGCGATAACTGTGGCAGGGTTTACTTTCCGCCAAGGGAGGTCTGCCCCACATGCCACAGGGAATCGATAGGAAAGATGAAGGATCTGGAGCTTTCCGGTGAGGGCGTTATAGAGAGCTTCACCGTGGTTCACGAAGCTCCGCCGAGATTCTCCAGGCAGAAGCCCTACGTTCTGGCGCTGATAAGGACGGAGGAGGGGCCAATGATAACCGGGCAGATCGTAGACTGCGATCCCTCAGAGGTCGAAATAGGAAAGCATGTCCATGCGGTGTTCAGGCGCATGGGAGAGGATGGGGATACAGGCGTGATCGTGTACGGCTACAAGTTCGCCCTAGACTAAAACAATTTTTTCTGATTTTTTATTTCGTCCATTATACGCCCTACCGTGGACCAGTGCATGCGCACTATCTTCTCCGGTTCCCTGGAGCTTTTCAAGAAGTCGTGAAGAAATTCGATGGTTCTCGGATCCGATGGATATCCAGATCCGAAATTTCCGTATTTTTCATGAAGCTTATCTATCTCAGCGTCGCGCAGCACCTTTGATACGATGGAGGCTGCAGATACGGCTGGAAAGATGGCATCTGCCTTATGCCTGCACACAACCTTCTTTCCGGACCGACGCTCTATGGCCTCCTGTGCTCTCTCCTCTATGACATCGTAGCAATCTATGTACACGGTTGATTCTGCATACTTAAGAAGTTCGATTATTTCGTCCTCCTCGATCTTATTCAGCGATTCCATTGCCATCATCCTGTTTATTTCCTCAGGACTGAGGATCCTGTATCTCACATGGCATCGATCCATTATCGATTTGAATATTTCGGATCTCCGCTTCCTCGATAAAACCTTTGAATCCCTAACTCCAATTCCCTTTAGGAACTCTGTATCGCAGCAAACGATCGATATAACCATGGGCCCTATAACTGGCCCGCGCCCGGCCTCATCTATTCCGCACTGCATCCCGGCTTCCATCTGCAAGATGTATAACATCGATAATTTTAAAGCCTTGTAGAAATTCACCTAGATGAGGGCCGGTAGATCAGCGGTAGATCGCCTGCTTTGCAAGCAGGAGGCCTCGGGTTCAAACCCCGACCGGTCCATTGTGAATTCCAATTCTCTCATATTCCATCCACAACTTTTCCTTCCGCCTGCTGCTTGCCTATCTTCTTGATTTCTGATATACGAGCAT
>NZ_JAGDXM010000003.1:0-23496 GCF_023256435.1 Thermoplasma sp.
TGTCCGAAGAGGTTGAAATTTACAGCTTCCCCTAAACTCCTAACTTCTCTTTTAACAGGAATAGGTATTTGGAAGAGTTGATGTATCGACGTGTGATGGCGCATAGAAAAGTTTTATTCTACTCAGGGATTATGTAAAAATGCTTTCCGAAAGGATGCAATATATCAACGAGTCTGCAACAGTGTCTGCCTCAAATAATGTTGAGAAGCTGAAGAAGCAGGGCGTGAAGATCTTCAATTTTGGTATCGGTGAACCTGATTTCACCACCCCAGAAAATATAATAGATTATGCATTTGAGATGGCAAAGCAGGGTAAGACCCATTATACTCCCTCAGCTGGCATAATGGAACTCAGGGAAAAAATCGCCGCAAAGCTCAGGTCTAAAAACGGCATAGAAGCCGAGGCTGATGAAGTGCTTGTCACACCTACCAAATTCGGCATAAATCTTGCAATGATGGTTCTGATAAATCCAGGTGACGAGGTAATAATACCAGATCCATACTATGTTTCTTATCCCGATATAGTCAAGCTAGCCGGGGGAAAGCCGATACCGGTAAACACCACAGAAAGCTATGATATTGATATTGACGAAATTAGAAAATTCATAACGCCGAGAACTAAGGCTATAATACTGAACAATCCAAACAATCCAACTGGCAAGGTCCTTCCAGAAAAGGAGGTAAAGGATCTTGTGAATCTTGCCATAGAAAACAACCTTTACATAGTTTCTGACGAAATATACGAGGATCTGATATATGAGGGAAAGCTTTATTCACCGGCATCCATGGGGCAGGAAGCCTTTGAGCATACTATAACTCTCAATGGTTTCTCCAAAGGATATGCCATGACCGGCTGGCGGATAGGTTATCTCGTTGCTCAGAAGGAAATAGTGGAGGCGGCCAACGTGATTCAGCAGCAGACGATAACCTGTGTTTCTTCGATCTCGCAGTATGCTGCCCTGAAGGCTCTTGACGATAACATCAGCCCATCGATGATGAGATCCGAATTCAAAAAGCGCAGGGATCTTACTTACGAGATACTTTCAGAGAGCGAGGATCTTGAAGTGTACAAACCGGAGGGTGCCTTTTACGTATTTCCAGAGTATAAGAAACCGGTGGAATCGGAAGAACTTTCGAATATGCTTCTCAGCAGGGGTCAGGTTGTTGTAACACCCGGCGATGCCTTTGGCCTTGGCGGAAAGAGACATTTCAGAATCTCATTTGCCACCTCTGAAGAGACCATTAAGGAGGGACTCGAGAGGCTCATTAGGACCATACACGAGATCTAATTACTTAAGGTAATTATTTATAACATAATTATTATTACTAATGCGATAATCGCGATTTCGTGAAGATCACAGCTGTTGCTCCATGCTCTTCTGCGAATCTTGGATCCGGCTTCGATGCGCTGGCCATAGCGCTGGATGCCTTCTATGATAGAATAACAGTTGGCGAGAGCCACACCTTCAGAGTAATAGGAGATGGAGTACCGAATGATCCTACAATGAACACGGCTGGCCTTGCCGCGCTTTCTCTGATCGAAGATCTAGGTATAAGCCGAAATATTGAGATCAGACTGGAGAAGGGGATACCCAAGGGCCTTGGCCTCGGAAGCAGCGGAGCCAGCGCAGCCGGGGCGGTGGTTGCGCTGAATTCATACTTTGGCCTGGGGCTGACACGCGAGGAACTGGTGAAATATGCCATGATCGGAGAAAGTGCTGCATCTGGCAGCCCGCATCCAGATAACGTTGCCGCTTCCATATCTGGTGGCCTTACGCTTGTGACCCATGATAGCGATCTTAAGGTGGCGAAGCTTTCTATCTCGCATGAATACCGATTCCTCATAGCAATACCCGATATTTCTATAGAAAACAAGACGAGGATGGCAAGACAGATGATCCCGAAATCAATTCCTCTGAACGACTATTCCAGAGCAATAGCAAGAACCGCTTCGCTAATAGCCGGACTGATGCAGGGTGATCGGGATCTGATCAGGATCGGGATGAATGACGATGTCGTGGAATCATCAAGGTTACCACTATTCCCATATTATCCTGATGTGAAAAAATCAGCGCTTGAACACAACGCAGTTGGTGTTGCAGTTAGCGGAGCAGGCCCATCCATTCTCATTCTTTGCGATGAACTTTCAGATATGGAATCCATAAGGAGAAGCGCCGAACTGATATTATCGAAGTATGGAATTTCTGGTAGGTTCGTGGAGGCTGGAATATCTGGTGGTACCTATGTCGAAGGAACTCCAATTTCCGATTAGAGACAATTTCGATAAGAATGCATATTCAGTTAATTTTCCAATATATGTCACAACCGCGTACAGGTCGCCTGAGGGTGATCATTTTCGCTATTCAAGGGAGATGAATCCAACCGTTGAGGAGCTTGCCAGGCAGATGGGCATTCTGGAGAACGCAGAGAACGCCGTATGTTTTTCATCCGGTATGGGCGCTATATCTACCGTTTTCCTCTCCCTGATCAGACCTGGCGATCGTCTTGTATTACCCATTGATGTCTTTGGCAGAACCTACAGCTTTGCCAGGGATTTTATGTCCAGGTATGGGATAGATGTCAAAACCACCGACCCAGGAACTGAAAAGGTGATCGATGCTATTGATAGGAAAACAAGGATGGTTTTCGTGGAGAGCGTATCAAATCCTTTGCTCCGTGTGTATGATATTCCGAAGTTAGCGGAGGCAGCTAGACAAAACGGAGCAATACTGGTTGTGGACGATACCATTATCACACCCATAGGGCAGCGGGCCTTAGAGCTTGGTGCGGATCTAGCGGTCAACAGTTTATCCAAGTTCATAGGCGGCCACAATGCGGCGATAGGAGGATCAGCTTCCGGATCAGGCAGGATTATTGAAGAAATCGACAAGTTCCGAAGAAGCCTTGGCACCTCGATGGACCCATTCTCAGCATTTCTGTTTCTACAGGGTATTAAGACTCTGAAGATCCGTGTGGAAACATCATCGCAACACGCTGCGAAGATCGCCGAAGAACTGATGGCTATGGATCACATAATGAGAGTCTATTATCCAGGAATTTCAGATGACGATCACCATGATCTTGCGAAGAAGTTGCTAAAAAATTACGGAGCAGTAGTTTCTTTTGTATTGGATCAGAATATCGAAGTCCAAAAATTCATGTCTTCGCTTGAGGCCATAACGCCTGCAAATACCATGGGTGGCGTTTCCACCCTCATATCCAATCCACAGACAATGTCCCACCGGAGCCTGAGCGATGCTGATCGAAAAAGGATAGGCATAACACCATCGCTTATGCGCCTTTCGGTTGGAATAGAGGATCCCTCATTCGTGATTGAAGATATAAGAGATGCGCTTAGAAAATCCACAATACAATAATTTAGATCCCGGCTTCCGGATTCGAACCAGAGACCTGCGGATTACGGCGAATTCACCGTTGAACCCTCTACAGTCCGCCGCTCTACCAACTGAGCTAAGCCGGGATTGGCAGTATCCCTAATTTCATCGCATCATTTAATATTTTCGCGCTCGGTATGCCGCCTTTATTCCAACCGCCTGAGAACCTCAATTATTTCATTTTCATACTTTCTGGCCACGTCTGTTGGCATGTCCGTGAACTTCTCGATCTGTGGCGAGATAAGCTGGAGAGATACCCTTGTTTTCTCACCGATTTGATGAAGTACGATCTTGCAGGGTATAAACATGCTTGTCTCATAAGAGATGCTTATGAATTCGTCAGCAGCTATTGGCTTGCATATGTTCAGAATGTAAAGCGGATCGATATCCTTGTTAACTGTCTTCCTAAGTATCTCCCTCACGTCAACATATGAAAGGACGACAAAACCAGAGTCTTTCAATAGTTTGAACATCTTACCATAGACTTCTTCAAGCCCGCCAGAGACCTCTATCTCAAATTTGTACATGATGGGAACATGCGCACATCAGATAAAGAAATAATGTTAGGTGCAGAAACTACAACGATCCAAAGCTATGTTCCATTTCAGACTGCGGAGTTGCATAAAAGATTTAAGAGAAGAACAGTGATACTTGTCCATGCAGAACAAATGGGCTCAGACAAAGTTCGCCAACGATATTGAGGAGGTCGTATACGGTTCAAGGTTGATAGGAAATGAACCGGATCTGGTTCTCCATGGTGGAGGTAATACATCCGTCAAAACGCAGGAAAGGGATCACACGGGCAAGCTTAAAGATGTGCTACGTGTCAAGAACAGTGGATCAAATCTTGGCACGATTGACAGCCGCGGGTTCACCGGTATAAGGATGGAGGATGCATTGGCTGCCGTGAACATCGATCATATGACTGATGAAGAGATGGTGGACTACCTCAAGCGGAGCATGGTAAATCCATCAGAACCTTCACCTTCCGTCGAAACATTTCTCCATGCCTTTCTGCCTTACAAGTTTGTGTTTCACTCCCATGCTGACGCCATTCTGTCGATCACCAATACGGATCTTTCTTCTGAAGAGATTTCAAATATTTTAGGAAAGGTTGTTGTACTGCCATATATACCACCCGGCTTCAAGCTCGCTAAGGAAGTACTCAAAAATTTCAAGAAGGATATAGATGGCATTGTCCTGAGAAAGCATGGTCTACTCACATTCGGAGATACCGGTAAGGAGGCATATGACAGGCATATAGATATTGTGACAAGAGCTGAAAAATTCATTTCAAGTAAGAGGACCGGTGACTTCTTCAAGGAAGAGATTCCTGAAGTCAGCTTCAATGATATTGAAAAATATATACCGATAATAAGAGGATGCGTTTCGAAGAGGAAAAAGAAGATACTCTACATAGATACCTCAGAGGAGGCCAGAAAAATAGCGAGAACGGAAAGGACAAGGGATATGTGCGGTTACGGACCTGCAACCCCAGATATGCTTATACGAACAAAGTATGATTTTCTCTATCTGGACGATCTGACCAGATCGGGCGATCTCATAGAGGGATATGCATCAAGGTACAGCGAAGAATACAAACGCTACGTGAAGGGCTTCGAAATGCATGATCCGTATCCTGCCGTCATGGTTGTGCGTGGTTTTGGTATAATAACCGCAGGAACCAGCTACAGAGAGGCAAGAATAATCGACGATCTAGCCATACACAGCTTCAGGGTGAATGCAAATACGGATCAGATCTCGAAGCACGAATTCATATCCAAGGAAGAGGCATACGCTATGGAATACTGGCCGCTTGAAGAGGCAAAGCTGAAGAAGACCACCCACAAATTCCTCCTCGGTTCTATAGGGCTTGTCACTGGCGCGGCAAGTGGTATAGGGCTTGAAGCCATGAAGAAACTAGCCGAAAATGAATGCACCGTAGTCGGATGCGACATAGATCCTTCCATAAATGAAAGATGCAGGGAGATAGAGGAACAGTATGGCGTCAGAGCATTACCATTTATCGTTGATCTGTCCTCAGAGGATCAAATTCTAAATATGTTCAGAGACATCGTGAAAAACCTAGGCGGAATAGATATCGTGTTCAATAATGCCGGCATACTGAAGAGCTCAAAAATAATTGAGACCAGCGTTGAAGATCTGGACAGGCATTACGCAATCATTGGTAGGGCCTCCTTCATAACCTCCCGTGAGGCCATGAAGATAATGATCGCACAGGGCATAGGTGGAAACATAGTTTTCAACATATCCAAGAACCTTACCCATCCTGGGCCTGAGATGGTTTCCTACGGATCCGCGAAGGCTTTTGCGGCGCAGGTATGCCACTATGTTGCCAAGGAAGGCGGCAGATATGGTATCCGTGCCAATATAATAAATCCAGATAAGATCTTCAGGGGATCAAAGATATGGGAAAATGGAGTGCTGGAGGCTAGGGCAAAGGCAAAGGGCCAGACTGTCGAGGAATACGTAACGGGAAACTTGCTGAGAAGAGAGGTTTTGCCATCTCATGTGGCCAACATGCTCATAGCCATGGTCAATGAGGACATATTCGGTGCAACCACCGATGCCATGGTACCGGTCGATGGCGGCATCCTGTGAGGCGATCATGTGGCATAATATCCATTAAATCCATTTTCCCAGATCCATTGAGATCTGATTGATATCCTGCATTTTCTTCAAAAACCCGCTGTATGCTGAAAGATATTGAAATGTATGGGTCTCGAATATACTGCGACCCATTTCATGAAATTTTAACGCCTGATTGAAGCTCTTTGATCAATAGAATATTTGTATATGAGATTTAGAAGTGTTCACACAAGATTCATGTTGCGCAGTACCCTATAGGCTGTAGCGATATCTTCCAGTCCTATACCCATGGATTTGAATACTGTTCTATTCATCCCTGAGAACTGTCCGTAATTGCCAGCTATCTCACGCAATTCGATAGGTTTTCCTCCCAGCCTGACGTACTCTGCTATCTCTGCGCTTTCTACCATTGACTGATCATAGTGTTCGGTGACAACAAGGTCTGAATCGTGAAGTACCTCATATTCGGCCTCTCTCCTGTTCATATAATTTGAACCGGCAAGATTCACATGGTATCTGTCAGGCAGATACTTCCTTAATATTATCGGAGAGGTGCTGTTTGTTATGGATGTTATAGTATCTGATCCGTCAAGAGCGGCCTCGATCCCTTCCACAGCCCTGATCTCAGTATCCAGCTTCTTGGACATCCTTGAAGCAAAATTCCTCGCATGATCGTAGTTCCGTGAATACACCCTTATGGAGTGTGGATGAGAAACTGCCAGTATACCCTCAAGCTGTGTTTCAGCCTGGAACCCTGATCCTATCAGCGTGAAATTCTCAACAGATGGGTGAAGTATACTCGTCGCATAGGCAGTTACTGCACCTGTTCTCATTTGGCCCAGCCTATTGGCTTCCACTATGGCGAGGAGGTCGTTGCTCCTCGTATCGAAGATCGTGACGACAAATCTTGCGCCCTCTTTCGAGGCGATATAGGTCTTATGTCCCATTATGTGGTACTTATCCAGCGATGCCGGCATAGTGTTGAGAACAGAGCCCTCAGAGAACGTCCTTACTCTGGTATTTGACGTTGCTCTACCAGCATGGTATTCCTCAAAGGCTTCTCTGATCGCCTGTATGGTATCCTGCATGGAAAGATTCGCATTAACCTCATCTTCGCTAATATAATACATGCTAAGATGATGCATTCAGGCGATTAATTCATTGCGTTTTCAATTTTTACCAATTTTTATTAATTAATAAGGAATATGGCGGCGATGACGGACAAATTACCGGAAGTAAGGCGATCGCATCCTTACGTGATGTACGATATGATGAGGGACATACCAAATGGGATAGATAGAACCTTATCCTCGATGGAGAAGATAGATCTGTCATTCCTGGGCGATGATATACTCTTCTTGGGTAATGGCACAGCTTACCATTCCGCGTATGTTGGAAGCCAGATACTCGATGAGACCGCCAGAAGGCATTCCGTTGTGCAGGCCTATGAATATGTGAATTACATGCGATCCAGTGCCACCACCATCGCTGTATCGCACACTGGAAAGACGAAGAGCACCGTTGATGCCACGATAAAGGCCAGAAAAACCTCCATAACGGCCGGTATCACGCATTATGCAGATTCACCACTCTCAAAAGCGGTAGATCATCCCATAACCATAGCTGATGAGGATCTATCGCTCTGTAACACGAAGGCATTTTTCAATAACGCCTTCGCGGTCCTTTACATTTCGGATTACTATGGAAACCTATCATACGACATGAAAGCCCTAAGATCGGAGATCGCAAAGCATGTTTCCAACGACGATGCCGAGATGAAGGCTGTATCTGAGGATCTTGATCAGATTAACGATATATTTGTGCTGGGATCCGGCTACAACTTTCCAGTTGCAAGGGAAGCGGCGCAGAAGATAAAGGAGGCGACACACATGCATGCGGAAGGCATAGAATTCGAAGAATTCAATCACGGATGCACAGCGGTGATGGATGATCACACGCTGGTGATCCTCATAGAGGGCCAGAAGGACAGATCAAGAGGCGATCAGATCGTTAGGGCGTCGCGATACGTGGGATCAAAGACTGTGGTGATCAACGGCGAGGGAGATCTGAGCATCTACAACGATCCACCTGATGAGTTTTCCGCATCTTTTCTGAATACTCTTGATCTCTATTATCTTGCCTATTATCTTGCAGTACGCAGGAACATCAATCCTGATATGCTGCGATTTGAGGATAGGAGATACAGGGATTACGACAGCACGGTGTTTCCTCCAGGTGAACACTGAACTTATACATTGATATTTTTGTTCATCTTACATTATATTTATATATTCAGTGATGATGTAAGGTTATCCTTACGGTGTCGCAATGAATATTGAGATCACTAAGCCGGCCAGCATACACAGGATCATGTCAAGGATCGGCCCAGCATGGATCGTGATGATGGCCGATGTGGATGTCGCAAGCGTTATAACAGGTCTTCAGTCCGGCGCAGCCTTCGGCTATCGGATGATATTCATAATGATCATACTAATACCACCATTGTTCATCGTACAGAACGCTGCAGGATACCTTGGCATATTTTCCGGTATGGGGCTTGGTGAAGCCGTGAGGACAAGGTATGGAAAGAAACTTGCACTCATAGCTGCAATACCTATGGCTTCAACAGATGTGCTATCGTACATAGCTGAATACAGCGGTATGGCTATCGGCCTTTACATGATAGGAATTCCACCAATAGTATCAATTCCAGTGATCTTTCTCATACATAACGCTATAATAATGGCTGGAAGATACCGCAGAATTGAAAAGATGCTCCTATTCATATCGCTAATACTTGTGATATCCATAATAGCGAGCGCACTCCTCATGAGACCGTCGATCTATGAGATAATCCATGTTGGTCTCAATCCAATACAGCCTTACACCAATAGAACATATGAGACACTGCTTATAGCAAATGTAGGGGCCGTGATAATGCCGTTCATGATATTCTATCAGGCAGGAGCGAGCGTCCAGAAGGGAATGGAGAAACGAGATATCAAGATAAGCAGAAATGAGACTGCGATAGGGTCCGTTGTGAGCGAGTTCCTCATGGTAATGACCGTCATAGCGGGAACGTTCATAGGAGGGTATGCAACGGATCCGATGATGCTTGATCGTGCCCTGAAGCCGTTTGGGAGCCTTGCGCCATACATAATGGCCGCCGGCTTCTTCACCGCTGGTTTTCTTGCGCTGATAGTCATATCGCTTGCCTCAACGTGGGGTATAGCGGAAGCACTCGGATGGAAGTTCCACAGATATGGCAGATACATCATAAGGAGTGAGGATCATACATACGGCGACAGGTCCTCCATAAGGCAAAGTGTCATATCAGACAGAAAAAAATTTCTGACTCTCTATATGACGGAGAGCATACCTGCAGCGGTGATAGCGATCGTAGCTTCATCCTACCTTTTATCCCTGGTCATCGATCTTATGATAGTCTTCGTGATCGTTCTTGCCCCTGTGGCTATTCTCCTTGGTCTTCTTGTTTCCGACAGCACCGTCATGAAGGGCAATCCGATGAAAAGATGGTATATGACCATATACTGGGCAACCATAGCGATAATTGAGTCAGCTGGAATATACAGCCTTATGATATCGCTATGAACCCGCATCGATTATCAGCTAGATGCCAGCTCTTTGACCTTCCTCAGGACGCCTATGAAATCGTCTCTGCTCAGTTTGCCGGTGTTCACGTTGCGCGGGCTTGGATGGTAAGAGCACACTATACTTACACCGTTCAGGCTGTATATAGCACCGTGAGAGAATCTGTATTTCGATTTCGATACCGCTGGATCAGCAAGCATATTAAGGACCGCCTGAAATGCTATCTGACCGAGTACAAGTATCACCCTGAGGTTTTTCATCATCGATATCTCAGAACGGAGATACACAGAACAGTTTGCGATCTCTTCTGGCGTTGGCTTATTGTCTGGTGGAACGCATTTTACGGCTGCAGTTATATATGCATCGTTGTACTTTAAACCGTCGTCCCTGCTCTCCGAAGTTGGCTGATTTGTTATCCCTACCTCGTGTAGGCATGAAACCAGGAAGTCTGAACTCTTATCTCCAGTGAAGACCCTTCCCGTTCTGTTTCCTCCTGATGCTGCCGGGGCCAGTCCGACTATCAGGATATGGCCGTTGATATCTCCATATCCTGGAACTGGCCTGGCCCAGTATGCTTGACCGCGGAAGCGTTTATCTCGCCCCACGACAGCCTCCCTGAACTGGACTAGCCTTGGACATTTCCTGCAAGAGATCAGCTGATCGTTCATCTCCGCTATACTGATCCATCTCTCATCGGACGCCATCTGATATCACTGTATGTCGAACCAGCCTCCCCTGCTACCATACTTGACCTTTGGATCGCCGAGGTATCCGTTGATCACCATCTGCTTCAGGGATATTGGCGGAACAAACTGTGGATCACCAGTTTCCTCCCTGAGGTATTCGGCTATATGATACACCGTATCTATTCCTATTATGTTCATGAGTTCAAACGGCCCCATGGGGAAGCCGAATGCAAGCTTCGTCATCGTATCTATGTCAGATTTGGATGCTACCCCCTCCTCATAGGATCTTATCGCTGAGAGGAGCCACCCCGCTATGAACCTGGTGGTGAAGAAGCCTGGAACATCTGCCACCACCACTGGCGTTTTCCCAAGCTTTTTTGAAAGATCAACCACAGTGTTCAGCGTATCTTCCGACGTCATCATTGCCCTGACAACCTCTATCAGCTTCATTATGCCGGCCGGGTTGAACCAGTGCATTCCAACAGCTCTCCCCTTTGCCTTAAGATCCTGAGCTATTTCCGCTATGGTGATGCCAGAGGTATTGGAGGCTATTATGGTGTCCTCACGCACATGCTTCTCTATCTCCACGAACACCTTTCTCTTGAGATTGAGATCTTCGGGCACCGCCTCCACGACTATGTCCGCATTCGATAACGACTGGTACTCCGTTGAAGTTTTTATGCGGCCCATGATATCGTTCATTTCTGCCTCGGTGATCGTGCCCTTTTTCACAAGGTTTATCAGCCCATAGCGGCCTTCACGTATATTTTTTATGGCATTTGCGAGAATATCTTCCCTGACATCGATTATGGTAACCGGATATCCAGACCGGGCAAAGACCTGGGCTATGCCCTGTCCCATGACCCCGCTACCCACGACTGCAGCAGTCCTGATTTCCATAATCTTTCAGCGTTAACAATCATAAAAATTTATTGAACATCGTTGAAAAACCTATGAATATTGAAAAATGAAAATATCACTTCTCGTCCTTTGTTTTTACGATCTTCTTTATCTCCTGAACCTCGTTATCCGGTACATCCTTGTACGTCAGCCACCATGCATAGCCCTTGTACTCCTTCATCCTTGCCGGGATGTCTTTCACATTCTTCGGCGCAGAGTTGAGCATCTTTTCGCCTATCAGTTCATTGTACGGCCAGTTGGCAGGCATTGCACCCTTGTATTTATCTGACATCTGCAGCGCCTTTATGGCCCGGAGAAGCTCATCAACGTTCCTGCCAATCTCCAGAGGATAATACATTATGAGCCTGACCACAGAGTTTGGATCCACTATGAATACAGCGCGGACAGTCGCTGCTGAGGACTCGGCCTGTATCATCCCAAGCCTTGAAGCGACACGCCCCATCGAATCTCCGATTATTGGAAACGGAACCTCGATCTTCAGGTTGTCCTTGATCCAGTTTATCCATTCTATATGGCTTATAACGCTGTCCACGGAAAGTCCTATCAAATCTGTATTGAGTTTCTGGAAGTCGTCGTATCGCCTTGCGAATGAGTAGAACTCGGTGGTACAGACCGGAGTGAAGTCACCTGGATGGCTGAACAGCATGAACCATTTACCCCTATACTGATCAGGAAGCTTCATGCTGCCCTGCGTCGTTTCCACGGCCATCTCGGGGAATTTCTCACCTATCAATGGAAACCTGCTTTCATCAGACATTTTTTTTCACCTGAAAAAATAATTCATGCATCTATATATCATTTTTCAACCAGAAGCGTAATACGACAAAGTTTAGATGAATGCGGATATGAAAAAGCGAAATTATTCCTCTATTCCATCTTCAATCAGACCAAGACTGCTGAGTATCTCAGCTACCTCCAGTTCACTGAGGCCGGTGATCCTTGCAGTCTCCGCGATGCTCATCGTATCAAGGTATACAGTGACCACCTCACGGGAGATCCCATCATCCTGATCCAGGCTGTCCTTTATTGCGGTTATCAGGCTGTCCTTTTCCTTTATCAGATCTGTGCGCATCCTTGTGAGATCGTCTATCTGCCTGTTGATATCTCTCAATCTTTTCATAGCATCTCCCATGCCTTCGATCCTAGTTTCCTTGGTCTCGATAGGTATGCGCCTTATGGCGAAGAAGTTGCGCCCATAGTCTATGAACACTGATGAGAATCCAGAGGGCAGATATATCTTCCTCTTGGCACCAAGATCACTTGGAACAAACCCTATGCTGGTTACTAGATTAGCCTTTTCAAGAAGATCAAGTTGCTTCAATATGGCTTGCTGGCTGAGACCGATGCTCTTGCTCAGCTCCAGAGCATACGATCTCTCAAGCTGAGTGAGCATCCTTATAATCTCACGCCTCGTAGAATTTTCAATGGCAGAAATAAAAAGATCTATGTCGTCCATCATTCTATCGAAACTTTCCTTCCACTGCCTTCCTTGCTGGTGGCCTTTTCAACCGTCACATCCAGAAGGCCGTTGTTGAACTTTGCCGTGGCGGTCTCAGGTTTAAGCTTGTAGTCGAAGTCTATGCTCTTATAGTACTTCCTCTGATCCTCATCCACGTTCAGCGTTATGTTGTATTCTGATATCTTCAGATCTATGTTTTCCTTGCTGACGCCTGGAAGCTCGAATGTCACGTAGACCTTCTTCTCGTCGTCGTTGATATCGGTTATCGGCTCTCTAACTCCGCGCTCTATAGGCCTCGCCCCCCTCGTTATACCAGGTACATTACCGAATTCCTGGAATATAGGTTTTCCGTCGGAGCCAATTCTGTATGTAAATCCGTACACATATGGTTCAGACATGGTCATATTCGGATCGTTAAGTATCCTGTTCCATATCCTCATGAGCCTGTTGTTCAGGGATTTTATATCTATGCCGAAGTCCTTGAAGAACTCGTCAAACATGTCGTCCCAATCATCGAATTCATCCTTCTTTGCCATATTCACCACCTACTTGTCAACCGATGGTTGACAACCTAATATTAAAAATCAATATTTAAATCTTTCTAATCCTGGATGGCCACCAGTTCCATTTCTTCATCAGGAGCATTACGGCCGGAACGAAGAACGGCCAGCTCAGAAAAGTATCTATGAGCACGCCTATGGCTAATCCACCGCCTATTTCCTCGATCAGCTGAAGATCACTGAAGTAGAGCGAACCGAATGTGACGAAAAGCAACGAACCAAGAGTGACTATTATACCACCATTCTCCTTTATGCTTGTGGTTATGGCATCCTCGTCTGTCATTCCCTTCATCACGCCCTCTCTCGCTCTCGTTATCATGAATATGTCGTAATCAAGGCCCACCGCCAGGAGAGTGACGAAGGTGAACATGGGCATGAATATGATTATTGGGAGATGATAGACATAGTAGACTATCCAGTATATTATCATGAGGCCCACTATGACGGATGCAAGAACCATAAGTATAAGCCTCAACGGAGTGAATACTGAGCTGAGCTGTATGGCCAATATGACGAATATAGAGGCTGCCAGTATTGGTATCATCTCCTCAAATGTATGCAGTGTATGGCTGTAGGCGGCATCGAGACCGGCCGTAAGACCACCAACATAAAACGTAAGCGAATTGCCCATGTAGGATGATATCTCCGATGGAAGCCTGTTTATGAAGGAAGTGGCGGCATTAGACCAGCTTATGTTGGATAATTCAAACTCAATCATCACGTACCTTGGATCCTTTCCGATGTAGGAGTTTATCTGGGATCTGTAGGTGGAAACGTAATTTGATGGGAGCCTGTCCAGATTGACATACTTGCCGTATGGATAGGTCGGGCCATAAACCTCTGCCACACCGCTGAGCCCTGCTATCATGTTCTCCAGCTTGGTGACCTGATTTATTTCCGCAACATTGTATGTTCCATTGGATATCACTGGTTCGCTAAATTTCACGATGACAAAACTCTCGAAGAAAAGATCCCTGTGGAAGCTCTGGTTTACCACCACTGCAGACTGTATGCCGCTGCTGGGTGGTATGAGGCTGAAGACATTCATATTGGTCGGTGTGGAGGCATAAACGTAAAGCGATCCGAAAGCTACTACCACGAATATGACCAGTATCTTCTTCTTGTTCCTGAGTACAATACCCGATATTCTTTCCATCGTACCTTCCATGGGTATCTTTTTGTCCTTAGCCGGCCAGAACGTCCGGTATCCCAACCTGCTGAAAAGAGCTATGAGGAAAGTATTTGCCAGCATTATGGATACTATAACGCCCACAGCGTTCGTGATACCAGCGTCGCTGAATATTGGAACTTTGAACAGATAGAGCACTATGTAGGAAAGAGCGACCGTTATACCGGACGTGAAGACGGCATGACCGGCCCACTTAGAGGATTCTGGGATAGGGTCACCGCCGTTTCTGTACAGTTCGCGCCTATACCTAGACATTATATATACAACATAATCGCTGGTGAGACCGAGCAGGAGTATGAGCAGCAGCGTTGGAGTGACGAACGACACCGTTGAATGCAGGATATAACGATACAAAAGATCGTTGAGGCCAAATGAAATTATGGATGACATTAGGAAGAGACTGAATGGAAGAAATGCAGCGACGGGAGATCTGAAGAAAAGGCCAACTATGAGTATGGACAGCACTATGCCTATAATGAGTGCCCGCACCAATCCAGTCATGACCTCCTGTTCTATCTGCTGATCCAGGACATCTGTACCAGCAGTATAATATACACCGTTAACCGGCTTTGTGGAAACATATGAGGAGGCTATCTTATTCACCGAATTCAGCGTAGATATTGTATAATTCTTATTCAGTGAGAATGCAAAGATCTCGGTTGTGTTGCCATAACCTACAAAAGAACCCATCACATACTGCGACGGAACCACGGGATAGCTCAGAAATGTTTCATCGTAAAGCGTATGATTGACAGTGCTGTTTATATATGAATCATTAGTATTGCCGGCGTTTAGGAGATCCATAAGGTATGGTAGAAGATACCTAGAATTCAGATTCACCAGTGGATTTCCGTTGAACTTGTATATCGTACCGTTGTATACCTCAGAAGATGTGAGATGCGGTATACCCGCATAGTTGTCCTTCAGTGATATGTTCACTATTGATAGGACAAAACGATCAGAGGTTGTGTTTAGATCCGATATGATGGATGAATATCCTGAAAGATCAGAGATCAATGAGTTTGCCACAAACTGTCTGGCAAATGGGATATATATGGACATACTTACGAAATCTGTCATTGTGAGGTTCTCATCAACGGACATCAGCGCCAAGGAAAGAAATGGAGAGGCAGAAGCCAGTTCTTTCGAAAGTTCGAGTGCTGTCACATTAACAGCTGTATTCGCAATTTCAGGTAAAGAACTCACATTTTTATATGTTATAGTTTTATTCATATATCCAGAGAACGATGCCAGGTATGGCGATGCAAGAGAAGCGTATGGAGTTTTGGAGAAGTACAACATAACCTGGGTTGCATTGCTGTATCCCGACAGCTCTGACCGTGTTAAATTCTTGCTGCATTCCAATGTTATATCAAAATGCTTAACATAGGTCAGCGCAGGAATAAAGAGAAAATCAGCCGTTAGATTTAATGTCTGGTTTATCTTAATACTGCTATTATATAGATTTTCATTCAATTTATATATTCCTGACAGCTCCCTCCCAAGTGATAGAGATACAGACCGTAAGGTGCTGTTTTCAATGGTTATTATACTTGAGGCGTTTGCAGAGAAACCATTTCTGTGCAGATATGACAGAATCGCCGTTTGCATATTCATGAGAGCATGCAACGATGCGATGCTGTCTATGCTCGTATTGTTTGTGACGATGACAAAAGATGAATCGTTGGAAGAGTTAAAATACTGTGATTGCAGGTTAGACGCTATATTAGCCGGAGAATTCGGTGGTACTATATCGCTTGCTATGTTATAACTGGTATCTGAAAAGAGAGCAGGAGCGAATGGCGCCAGAATTACCAGAACCAAGATCCAGGCAACTATTACTGCTGCACTGTGCCTGGCTGAAAATGTGCCTATCCTTTTAAATGTGTTCTCAAACACAGAGCCCTGATTTCATTTAACTAATTAAGAATTTAGATACTAAATATCAACTTTTATCAACATCAGCGCTATATTCCGTGCATGGAAGAAAGCAAGGGTTTCCTGAGACTGGCCTGGGCCAGGGATCATATGCCAGTCATGGCAGAGATAAGAAAGCGGTTTCAAACGGAGAAGCCGTTCAAGGGAATAAGGATAGCGATGGCTCTTCATGTTGAGGCGAAGACCGGTATATTTGCCCTCCTACTGAAGGAAGGCGGTGCAGAGGTCAAGATGGCATCATGCAATCCTCTTAGCTCAGACGATTCTGTGGTGCAGAGTTTAAAGGAAGATTATGGAATGCCCGTTTTTGCACGAAAGGGCGAGACGAATGAAGAATACTATGAGTATCTTCACCGAACTCTGGATGTTCAACCAGATATAATCATAGATGACGGCGGCGATCTCACGAAGATAGTGCATACAGAAAGAAAGGACCTTGCCCGGAACATAATCGGGGGAAATGAGGAAACAACAACAGGCGTCCAGAGGCTTAAGGCGATGGAAAAGGCAGGAGTACTTCTCTTTCCAATGTTCGATGTTAACGATGCAAACATGAAGCACCTCTTCGATAACAGATATGGTACAGGTCAGAGCACGCTTGACGGGATAATGAATGCAACAAATCTTCTGATCGCAGGAAGAACCGTGGTGGTGGCTGGATACGGATATTGCGGCCGTGGAATAGCCATGAGACTGAAGGGCATGGGTGCAAACGTTATAGTAACAGAGATTGACCCGATAAAGGCGAACGAGGCAATAATGGACGGTTTCCAGGTTAAGAGGATGAACAGGGCGATAAGAGATGCCGATATGGTCATAACCGCAACAGGCATGAAGGACGTTGTCAAATACGAGGATGCCCTCGTGGCCAAGAAAAACATAGTTATGGCCAACGCTGGCCATTTCAATAACGAAGTTGCAGTCTCCGAGATAGAGAGGAGATCGCTGGAGAAGAAAGAAGTAAGGGAATTTGTAAAGCGGTACAAGTTGGAAAACGGTAATACCGTGGACATAATAGCAGATGGAAGGCTCGTGAATCTTGCGGCTGGCCAGGGCCATCCAGTTGAGATAATGGATCTTAGCTTTGCGCTTCAGGCGCTCACAGCTGAGTACCTTGTAAAGAACCATGAAAAACTGGAAAGGAAGGTTTATCCGGTTCCAGCCGAGATCGACAGATACGTTGCCGAAATAAGACTAAAACAGTTCGGAGGTGAGCTCGATCAGCTGAACGAAGAACAGATCAGATATTTGAATTCATGGGATGAGGGAACTTAACCTCATTCCTTCTCTATGTACTGGAATCCGGTGTATGGAACCAGAACGTCAGGTATTCTTATCCGATCGCCTTCCTGGAAATTCTCCATTATGGCAACGAGGATCCTTGTAGTTGCTATGGCAGTGCTGTTGAGCGTGTGAACGAACTTGTTTCCGTCGCTCGTCCTGTACTTTATGTTAAGCGATCTGGCCTGATAGTCGGTATCGTTTGATGCTGAAACTATCTCTCTGAATTTTCCCTGAGCTGGGAACCATGCCTCTATATCATATTTCTTTGCCGCGAGGCGGCCTAGCTCTCCAGAACAGACGTTGACGACCCTGTATGGTATTCCCAGGCTGCGGTATATTGCCTCAGCATTTCCCAGGATCTCCTCAAGAAAGTCCCATGAATCCTCAGGCCGGCAGAACACGAACTGCTCTATCTTGTTGAACTGATGCACTCTGAATATCCCCTTGGTATCCTTGCCATGTGCGCCGGCCTCTCTTCTGAAGCATGCCGATATGCCGGCAACCCTAACCGGAAGTTCCTTCTCCTCAAGGAACTGGTTGGAGAGCATTGCCGCGATGGAATGCTCCGAGGTGGCTATAAGGTAAAGATCTTCACCCTCTATCTTATACAGCGTATCCTTAAAGGTCTCAAGGTCAGTTGCGCCTCTCATGCTGTCCAGATTGAGCATGTATGGAGGCTCAACAACCGAAAACCCGCGCTGCGAGAGGAAATCAACAGCATAGTTTTCTAGGGCCATCTCAAGTTTCAGGAGCCTATTCTTTATGAAATAGAAACGCGAACCAGATATCCTTGCTGCACTCTCGAGATCTATGACACCAAGATCCTGACCCAGATCCACATGACTCTTCGGCCTCTCATCGATGACCTCATAATCCTCACTGTTGCCAGAGTATTTTTCAAATTCATCAACATCGTCTTTAAATACTTTCGCATGACCCACATATCTGACGAGCCTGTTGTTTTCATCTCCAAAGCAGACAGGAACGCTCTCATGGATCAGGTTAGGTATGGTCCACAGGATCCGATCCCTCTCCTCCTCGATCTTTCTCAGTCTATCCTCAAGATCCGAAATTTTAGCGTTTATCTCCTCTACGTTCCTCTTCTCTAGGGATGGATCCTCATTCTTCTTGATCAGTTCAGCAATCTTCCTTGTCTCCTTATTCTTCTGTGATCTCAGGTTATTGAGATCCTTGTTTATGTTTCTCCACTCCTCATCCAGCCTGAAAAATTCATCAATAGGCGCCTTATCCACACCTCTGTATTCACAGTTCTTCTCAAATAATTCTCTATTGGATCTCAGGAGCTTTACATCTATCATTGCAGACCATATTTAAATTATATATATAATACAAATCATTAACGCCATCTGATCTCCGAAAAGTTTTCCCCGGGATAAATGGCGTTCACCGTATCATGAGGCCATGCTTCCAGAGGTTTCTGTCTTCTCCTCTTTCAGTTCGGATCCTCTGCGGTATCCAAAGAAGATTATCCACATAATCGGGAAGAGATCGATCAGCACTGCACCAGGTATTCCGTATCTATATATTGAAAACTGCCAGTATGTCGCAGGATAAACAAGTACGGGGATGAATGAATGCCAGAATGAGTATGAGAGCGCATAAAGGGGTGCACCTATGAACGTAAGACCAATAAAGGTTATCAGCGCCTGGATGTTTCCAGAACCCATCCTCCATTCCATACTGAAGGTGCAGTTGAAGGCCAGACCCATCCCAAGCCCGAAGACGAAGCCCCCAATTATCTGATACAACACGCTCTGATTCTGATCGAAGAAGAAATTCGTGCGCAAATGTAGTGCGAAGATAGAGATCTGCGCAAGCACAGATACCACAAGTAGAGATACAGCAATCAGTCTGATCATCTCGCGATCCCTGGAGACACCAAGTGTTTCCCTGAACGAGGTCTGAAAGCACAGAGTACCCAGGTATCCCACGGATCCAAGAATCATACCGAATACGAGCCATATCCTGACCATTGTGTCCTGAAATATATAGATCAGAACTCCTACTACCGCAATAGAGATGGCTAGCATCGAATATTGAATCTTTCTGCCAAGCCAAACAAAGGTGGATCTTGGTTTAGCAGAGGCGAAGAAATGCGAAAACCATCTTGATCTGGACAACACCAGTATCAAGTATATGCCTGAAAGCATGGATAGAAAGAAGGGGAATGCCCAGAAGCTTCCAGTTGCAAACCCGGAGTAGAAGTCGCCTATGTTGCATCCGCCTGCCATCCTAGTTCCATAGCCTATCAGTATACCACCGATCAGCGCCTGCAGAGAGAGATTTCTGTTGGGAACCTGCCTTATGGAAAATTCCCCCTTAGCGAGAGAGGCTACGAAAGAACCAATTATTATTCCGAAGACAAGAAACCAAGTAAAAGCCTTATCTATCTCCGGTATGGGATACACATGGTAATATGCTAACTTTGATATATCTAATCCAAAGAAACTCCAGAATTTTCCTCCCATTTGGCTTTCTGCTCCGGTCACACCCCACCACAGGGCCTGACCGCTGACTACATATGAAGCCACCGCCAAGGCAAAAGAGGCCAGAGCCAGCAAGATGGAATAGATATAGAGAATGTTGAATTTCATAATATTAAATTCGAAGTTGAGATAATTATTTTTCATTATGTGCAAGAAATGCACAGATAGAACATAATATATGGATAATATTACCCTGCACTTCCGCATAAAAGAGATGAATCATGTGTCGAAATCTGAATCTGATGTTATCTATGATGCACATGACCATAGGCAAAAGTGCCCGCGTATTACTTTGATAGATATAATCATGAAATATCTGTTTTAGCCTCCACCATGGAAAATCAACAAAAAGCCATATTTATAGGATATTTTGATTATCATCCCACTTCAATTCTTAATATCTAATTACTTAAATATTATAAATGAAACCATGTTATAGATTTATTTTCAAAAATTAACTAATATTTCTTTGCGAATTTCGATCAATGATGGGAAAAGGTTTATATAAATTATAAATCTCCCAACTGAAATGTCAACAAATTTGAGAAGAATTCAGAAGATAAAGGGAGGAAGCTACATAGTGTCTCTGCCATCAGATTGGGTTAGAGACAACGGCCTTGACGTCACAAGGGAGGTCGAGGTCTTTGAATCATCCGGCATAATAAAGATAAGGCCCAAGAAGGACTTCAATTCCGAGAGGGTGATAGAATATACAGATGAGGAGACTGCTGAATATCTGATCTCAGTTTACTATATGCAGGGGATGACAAAGATATCGCTGCAGTCAAAAGATGTAATTTCAAGGGATGTGAAGGACAGAATTAAGATGCTGCAGCTGGAGCTGCCTGGCCTTAACCTGAAGGAGGAAACATTCAATTCGCTGATATTCGAGGTAGATGAGGAGATACTGAAGGTTCAGGACTCATTCTTCGATTTCTCGAATAAGGCCTTATCCATCCTAAAGGACGTGACTAAGGTCATAGAGACGCCCAGAGAGGATATGAAGCAGGATCTGACGTCCAGATGCCTTGCGCTGAATTCCGATTACTACAAGCTGATAAGAAGTATAGCCCTGACAGTACAGCGTGACGACAAGTACAAACTTGACGTGCCGATAAAGGATATAATTTTATATGCCGTGGCTTCAAGGGATCTGGGCAGATTCATAACGCACACGAGGCTGCTCATAGGAAACATAAAGCAGGAAGACATGAAATTGAGAGATGAGATACTGCTGCTGATAAATACCATGGAGAACATCATCAACATGTTCAAGACCGAAGACATAAACATGGCTCCAAGAATAAGAAGGAACGCGCATGAAATACTTGAAAACATAAAGAGCTCATCCGAGTCTAACAAGGAGCTTGAAAGGATGACCGGATACGCGCTGGCCCTCATGGACGATGCAGTCCACAAGGCCGTTCATATCTGAGTCATCACTTTTTCTTTTTATTATCTTTTCTTCTGATATTTCTTAGATTTTCATCAATCAGACATAATGCATACGAGTATACGGAATCACCCTCGTTTTATACGATAATGTCCGCTAAAAAAATCGGCAAACCAATTCCGTTCTTTATTCTTGGTGCATTTCACTGTTTAATTCTTAATGCCTACTCTGGCACCTAATTTATCCATAAATAATGCATGTCTGTATCCCATATGTGCTATGACTGGAGGAGATCGCATAATAGAAAGTAAAAAATATTCAGGATTCTACCCTTCCCTCAACTGAATGACTGTGAGCAAATGCACTGTTTTCACGGAATATTTCCATGGCAACCGTGTTTGGATCGACATGTTCATCGTAGTAACCATCTATCTCGCCATTCTCCAGAAACCTGCCGAATTCACGCCACACGCTCCGGTCAATTATCCTGGAGAGCGCAAGTCTCACCTCTTCCCTGTACCTTATCTTCTTCTTTCCATCATTTTTTTCGGTAAATACGCGATGTTCCTCTATTGCCCTTATCAGTTCACCATAACCCTCCCCCTTCAGGGAGTTCGTGCCGACAACCCTTGGCATCCAACCGTTCCTTTCATAGACATTGTCCATTATGTCCTTGAGGGCAAAGAACGAATCTTCCCTGTCCATCTTGTTTATGACGAAGATGTCCCCGATCTCCATCATTCCCGATTTTATCGCCTGTATACTGTCGCCAAGACCTGGCGCCAGAGTTACTATTACAGTATCTGCCAGATAAACAATATCTATGTCAGATTGTCCGGCTCCTACCGTCTCTATTATTATGAAATCGTTTCCTGCGGCATCGAGTATCTTCACCATGTTCCATGTGGATCTTGAGAGACCACCGGTCATTCCCCTGTTAGAGACGCTTCTCATATATATTCCATACTTGGAGAGCGTATCCTGCATCCTTATCCTGTTTCCCAGTATGGTACCGCCGCTGAAAGGACTGCTTGCATCAACAGCCAGTATGGATACCTTTTTTCCCATCTCGGTCAGTTTTCTGGACAGTATACCGATCATGGTGCTCTTACCGACGCCAGGAGGCCCAGTTATACCAAGGATATGCGCATGCCCCGTCATACCGTAAATAGCCCTTATTATCTCGTATGACCTTTCATTGTCCTCCTCTATGATGGATATGGCCCGAGCGATGATCCTAGGATCATGGGAAGCAATGCCTTCTATGATGGAACGCGTATCCATTTACATCTCCTTTTTCCTTCTAGCCTCTTCTCCACGCTTACGTATGTGTTCTATTATGGTGGCAACGGCGTACCAGGCCCATAGTTTCCGGTCACTCCGATAGCCTCCAGCTTGGGCTTATCATCGTCGGGTATTATCCCGCCACCAACAACCGCTATATCGTCCACTCCGCGCTCCTTGAGGAGATCAACGACCTTCTTGAAGGCGGTCATGTGGGCGCCGTTCAGCAGGCTTAAGCCTATGACATCAACATCCTCGCTTATTGCAATATCCACGACCTGTTCAGGGGTCGGGAGCAGGCCGGCATAGATTACATCCATACCGGCATCCCTCAGCGCCCTTGCAAGCACGAATATGCCACGATCATGGCCATCTATAGCAGGTTTAGCCAAGAGCACCTTAATAGGTCTAGACGATGACAGGTTCTTTCCAGCTTCCAAATACCTCCCTCCCTACATCCGATATCTCCTGAACTGTGGCGTACGACTCAACAGCCCTGATATAATAGGGCATCAGATTCTCATTTTCGTCCAGCATCGCATTTCTGAGATCTTCGAGTGCCTTCTTAACCTTTGCTTCATCCCTAGTTCTTTTGATCTCCCTGAGTCTTGCAATCTGGGCCTCTTCCGCTTTCTTATCTATCTTGAGATAATTTATGG
>NZ_JAGDXM010000003.1:23506-27530 GCF_023256435.1 Thermoplasma sp.
GGGTTCTTCGCCTTCCTCTATGTATTTGTTAACGCCAACCATTATCTCCTCTCCATTCTCCAGCCGCTTCTGCCTCTTGTATGATGTATCAGCAATTTCCTTCTGTATGTACCCCTTCTTTATTGCCTCGAGTATCCCGCCCATGCTCTCGATCCTGTCAAAGTATTTGTAGGCCTCCTCCTCCATCTTATCGGTGAGCCACTCTACATAATAAGAACCGCCGAGCGGATCTATAACGTCTGGAATGCCGCTCTCCTCCGCTATTATCTGCTGCGTTCTGAGAGCTACCTTGACGGCACCGTCTGATGGAAGAGCCCATGCCTCATCATAGGAGTTTGTGTGCAGGCTCTGCGTACCGCCGAGCACGGCAGCCATGGCTTCTATGGTGGTCCTGATTATATTGTTGAGAGGCTGCTGCCACGTCAGAGTATAACCTGAGGTCTGGGTATGGAACCTCAGCATCATTGATCTTGGATTCTTTGCTCCATATTTTTCCTTCATGACTGTGGCCCATATGCGTCTCGCGGCCCTGAGTTTGGCAATCTCCTCGAAGAAGTTTATTGACGAATTGAAGAAGAACGAAAGGCGCGGAGCAAAATCATCAACATTGAGGCCCGATTTTATGCCGAGATCAACGTAGTAAAAACCGTCCGCAAGCGTGAAAGCGAGCTCCTGAACTGCACTGGAACCGGCTTCCCTTATATGGTATCCCGATATGCTTATGTAGTTCCATTTAGGAACGTTCTTCGTGCAGTAGACCATCATATCCCTTATTATCCTGATGTGTGCCTCCGGAGGATACATCCATTCCTTCTGGGCGATGTATTCCTTGAGTATGTCAGCCTGAACTGTACCGGACACCTTATCGAACGGTACACCCTGCTTTTTGGCTATGGCCAGGTACATGGCTGTCAGAATGGCCGCTGGTGCATTTATCGTCATCGAGGTTGAAACCTTTCCAAGATCTATGCCCTTGAATATGGTCTCCATATCCTTCAGCGTTGATACATTCACACCGCATTTGCCTATTTCCCCCTCGGATCTTGGGTTATCTGCATCATATCCATAAAGCGTCGGCATATCAAAGGCTATGCTGAGACCGGTTTCTCCATTTTCAATTAAATAGTGCAGTCTCCTGTTGGTATCCTCCGGCGTGCCGAAACCAGAAAACATCCTCATGGTCCAAAGCTTGCCCCTGTACATGTTTGGGTATATACCCCTGGTGAATGGATATTCACCCGGCATTCCAAGCCTCTTTTCTACGTCCGGAACGTCTTCCCTTGTATATATCTCCTTTAACGTGATCTCGGATGAATTCTGATATTTCTTCTCCTTATACCCCGTCTGCCTATTCCAGGGCATCAAGGTGCTGGCAACCCATCTCTCGTATTCCTGATTTTTTCTATCAGTATTGAATTCGCCCAGCTTCTTCTTCCAGAAACTATCCATATATAGCATAATAATACATGATAGATTAAAGTTATGCTAATTTCCCACCGTATATCTGTTTTTCAGATCGGAAATACCGTTCATCAAATAAGACTGCCAATATCACAGTATTTATATGTGAATTGAATATTATAATGTGTATACAACACGTCTTGTATCTCTGATCAGGAGCAGAGGATTGTACTCCCCTCCAGGAAGATACGATGCGGTTCCATCTTATGGTAAAATATTCTATGGATCTGGATATCCAATAACGGGTGTGATAAAATTCCTCGGCTATTACGACAGTACATTCAACATAGCCAACTTTCCTTCTATATCAATTAACACAGATTTTTCTGAGGCATTCTCCGCTGTTGTGCTGACCGAAGATGCGGGCAACGACAGTGTCATATTCGACGGAGTGGAAGATGAAGGCGTGAAGAGAAGGGCCATAAAGGCGCTGAATGTGTTCCGTAACATATATTCAGTGAGGGGTTCATTTCATCTTTATGTCTCAATGAAGAGAAAATACGATAACGCAAAGGGACTTGGAGAATCTGCCTCTATGGCGGCAGCAGCTGCGAGATCTATCGCAAGGGCCGTCTTTGGTGAAGAATCGATCGGAGATGGCCCATTCGTTTCGAAGATAGCAAGACTTGCATCAGGGTCAGGATCTAAATCTGTCAATGGCCCGCTTTCTCTGTGGATATCTGACTCAGGATATTCCCATGACAGTTCCTTTTCTCTGAATCTGCCCTTTCATGGAAACAAGATCTCGATCTGTGCGATTCCGTTATCTGGCGATATAGGCACGGAGGACGCACATTCAGCTGCCTTGAGATCGCCATTCTACAATGCATGGGCCTCCTATCAGCGACAGGCGGTATTCGACTTCCTGAACACGGAATTTGATGCAGATACCATAATGAGAACCGCTCTTGATAGCACACTCAAGATGCATTCAATCCTGATGTCATCCGCATCTTTAGTATGGACAGACAGAACAATGAAAATCGTGAAAAATATCATGAATTTTAGATTGCATGGGAATTCCGTAAGCTTATCAATAGACACAGGACCATCTGTGGTGATAATGGCTGAAAGCGATTTCGAACTTAGAAAGGTTTCAGACGCAATAGGTGATATCTGCATTGAGGGTAAATTAGCTGAGGGAGAGCCGAAGATACCGCCGGAATTCATGGAGAGGGCAAAGGAGTCACTTATGAAGTACACGTGATATACTCCGTAGCTGGATCTTCGGAGAATCCTT
Source organism: Thermoplasma sp. (assembly GCF_023256435.1). GTDB lineage: Archaea > Thermoplasmatota > Thermoplasmata > Thermoplasmatales > Thermoplasmataceae > Thermoplasma. The sequence goes on from NZ_JAGDXM010000003.1 coordinate 26,208, forward strand.
TCATCGAAGAGATCTCTGCCCGTACATGCATATTCCATGCAAGCCCCATATCGTGATATCCACAGACGTAAATCGGATTTCATCGATACCATTCACGTATAATACCATCTGGTCCTCGCTGAGGAAACAAAAGAAATGGACAGACTTTTTTATAAAGACATCAATTGCAAAAGATCAGTATATTTTCCCTTAAAGGTAAGAGTTTTATTGTTTCCCTCAGACTTCCAATTTTGTTGATAAACGTATTAGTGCTTCAGTTAGACGTTTTGAATCATCCATCTCATTCATTTTGTGATCATCTAATCGATCAACATAATTCTGAAATTAGCCGGCTATCTGGCAGAAATGGACTGTGCGTCAAGTTCAAGTATCCTGCCGCGCGTATCTAGGTGCATAGTGCTAAGCTGATGCACCAGCTTGAGCGGCCATGGGTATTTATCACCCCACAGCGCCTGTACTGTCATCACCGCAGAACGGACGCTGAATCTGTTTCCTGGACTCACAATGATGTTTTTCTTTATGATCATGCCAGTCAATCTATCACCGATGTAAAGATATTCGTCATGTTTCACAGATCTCGTTAGATGCTTCGCTACACCTATGGCACTGGTATTTAAAATTACACCGGCATGGGTTGCAAGCCCAGCGTACCTGGGATGAAGTATCCCATTTCCATCTATGAGAAGCAGATCGGCGTTTCTGTAAAGCCGCCTTATGAACTTGAACTCCCTGAACCCAAGATACCCTGGTATGTATGGAAAGCGGATCTTGTCGCTGATCACATAGGATTCCATCTCTTCACCATGCAGTACGACGGAAGAGGCAAACCCCATTCTGTCGGTATACGAGACGTCGAAGGCCTCTATCAACTCAAATTTTTCTGGACCAGATTCAGTGTATTCTTCCGCTATCTTTCTCTGGTACTCTTGCATCTTTTTCAGGGGGTAATCTGTCCTGAAATCCCGGAATCTATGATGTTCAAAATCTTCTATTTTGCCTGAAACAACTGGAATGCCATCGGCTTTCAGCCGCCGTACCTTCTCCTGAGGCCCAAGAGGATGGGTGTAGTTTCCCACAGTTCCATCGTGAAGAACCACCCTATAGCATGGAATGCCATCCGGATCCTCATTGATAGATAGCATATAGCCAACTGCCCTAGCAGCTATCGGATCACCTAGCGCCTCAGCAAGATCTCCATAAGTGGTCACATACCCATCCGGTATCTGCTTCACGAGATCATAAAAATATGAATATAGATCAAAGTCCTCTAGATCCATCTTGATCTCAACCCTGCGAGCCGTGAGCTACTCCTAAGCTAAAGCA
>NZ_JAGDXM010000004.1:0-17434 GCF_023256435.1 Thermoplasma sp.
TACTTCAGGCTGCTGTCAGCCAGCCGATCGCTGCGGTTCAATGAAACCTCACTCACGGGTGGAGGGGAGACCAGCAACAAGCTCCGAAGCTTTGGCGAGGAGTAGCTGACTAATGTGGATATCCGACATAATGCATTTTTCTGCTGACGGCTCCAATTTAGGTGCTTGTTTCCTTGACTATGGATATTCCGCCCCTCAGTCTTGAGATGAATATCCCGGTGAACATTGTTATAACACCAGCGATCTCCATGAGATCCGGTATCTCATGATCTATGAATATCGAAAGGATCATTGTAAAAATTGGCACTGAGAATGCGAGTACTGTTATCTTATTGACTGAACTCATTTTTATCATTACGTTCCAGAGTATAAACTGTACTGAACCTCCCAGGAGTGCCATCCAGAGAACATCTGCTATGAAGGATAATCCCGGATCAAATCTGGCATCGAAAGGGATATAGGCCAATAGTATAACACCACCTATGAAAAACTGCATGGTGTTTATTGATATAGGATCCTCTTCCTTGAGTTTCCTGTAATATACTGTAAAGAGTGCCCAGAATACAGCATTTGCAAGGGTGAGTACTGCGCCGAAAAGCGTGAATCCATGCATCAAAGGCAATCCGTACAGCATGACTCCCGCAAAACCTATTGCTATGCCTGCGATCTCTATCCTGGACGGCCTTTCCTTCACCATCAGGAAAGCTATGGGTAGCGAGAAGACTGGCATGGAATAACTCAAAATTGCGGATTCAGCAGGCGATACATATATGAGCCCGTATGCCCACAGAGCTGTGCTTGTGGAGGTCATAACTGAGAGTACCACCACACTCCAAGAGAGCTTCATATGTTTCGCAAATGGCAAGAGCGATAGTCCTGCGATAAAGTACCTCATGGACATGAAGATTGCTGGTGAGACCTGATTGACTCCATTCTTGGCAAAATAGTAGGAGAATGAGCTTATGATCACATAGGGAATGAGGTACTTTATCTCTTTCATTGAATGGGGGTATTGTTAGGGCGGTTAAAGATATTTGTTATGGGGTTTGTAAGGTGGATAGGTTCAAGCAGTTTCAGTTCAGAGGCATATCATTCTTTGACTCAAACGTCGGAATATACAACGTTTCAAAATATGCATCATATTCTGAGACAAATTATAGGGCGACCGCACAGAAAAAATACAAAATGTAAACCTTGACTCGAAAAATAATAAAGCCCGTCAAAAATATTTATGGCTGCTTGAATCCGCAATAGGGGCAGTAGACGGAATCTGCAGGAATATCTTTACCGCAGTTTGGGCATTTTTTAGTTCTTGGTAGGGCCGGTTGCTCCTGCCCTTCGAAGATATTTTCCTTCTCTTCAGAAACAGCAGACTCTATGAATTTAGGTATATTCTTTCCCTCTTCCTTTTTGCCAGCATTTATATACATACCTATGTTGGCGGTTGGAGCCTTAGCACGGGCAAGCTCTATCTCTCTTCTTCTCTGCTCTTCTAGTTTAAGTTTTTCTTCCTGTTCATGTCTGCGCTTAGCATCTGTTGTCCATCTCTCCATCTCTTTTTTCCATTTTTCTGGATCCTTCAGGACGAATGTAGCTCTATCATCACCTTTATCCGTGACAAACTCAACAGATAATGTTTTCTTTGTACCAAGCTTTATTCTCGGTACAGCCGTGGATATATTTACAATCAAGTATAGGGGCAGATCCAGCAATATCTTTGCTGGATGAGCATGTATGAATCCTCTGTGGCCTTTTTCTTCGTATATCAGGCGTTTGTCGCTAAGATACAGAGTACCCTTGAAGTATTGCTCTCCTCCACGTGTCATGCTTGATTTTTCTTGGAGGATCTCATGTTCATCTGGGTCGTAAACAGGCATCGTTTAAGTTAGTAAAGATTAGATATAAAAGTTTCTTAATGCTAAATACGGCTTCAATATTCTCTCCACCTATATCCGCATTCTTCGCAGGTGTAGAACTTTGTCTCAGGCTCATCAGCCGATCTTGTCTGCTTCAGCACATATCTTGCGCCTTTGTGATGGCATCTTGGACATACGGCATCTGAATCCAAGGGCTCTGCAGATACCTCCTCCTTTATCATTATTGTTTCCTTATCAGAGCTCTTTGCCACTATCTTTATGGTCTCCTTATTCTTTGATATTTCATACCCGCATGATGGACATACATATTTCCCATTCATTGGGGTCATGAGAGAACCACATTTTGGACAAAACATAGAATTATAGAATTACTATTTTCTATTTAAACTTAATAGTTTATTAACTTTATTCAGGCTTCAATGGTAAATTAACATGTAGCAGGAGAATCTACCATCATTTTAATTAGCGTGTTAGGTATATTTTCGCTATGTCTGAGGATATCGAAATGATCCTTAAGAACAGCAAAATTGTGGCTGTCGTTGGCGTATCCGATAAGCCGGAAAGGGACAGCTATAGAGTTGCAAAATATCTTTCAGAAAATGGCTATGAGATAATACCTGTGAATCCTGCAATAGAATCATGGAATGGTAGAAAGGCGTATAGGGATTTAACATCAATTCCAGTATCGGTGGATGTGGTGGATGTATTCAGGAAACCTGAAGCTGTTCCGGAAATAGTAGATCAGGCCATATTGAAGGGTGCTAAGGTCTTATGGCTTCAGGAAGGTATACAGCATAGGGAGGCGGAAGAAAAGGCCAGAAATAATGGTCTTCTGGTTGTATCAGACAGATGTATGATGAAGGAACACAAGAAGCTTATGGGCAAATGATAGATACAACGGCCTCTGAATTTCCAAATGAATTTATATGCGATGCAGGCATGACCACCCGATGAAAGATGGCGTTTGTCATATTTAAGAGCAAGGGCGATGACGAGAACGCAATAAACAACTTCCTTCAAGATGACAGAGTTTCACGAATGACCGTTCTCAAAAGGGACGGATCAATGTATGGTGAGGATGGAACGATATATCTGTTCGAGGGCAACGATGAGGCCGTAAATTATGTTAAGAGCATAAAACCGGCCAGCATGGTAGAGCTAGACTCCAAAGAAGCAGAAAATATATACAGAAAGATCAAGGAAGAAAACGATAATGCAGAAGAGGGAATGGGTTTTGTCTTCGGATAATCATTAAAATTTTTTATAAAAAAATTTATGATGGAACTGTCATTTTGGCCACAAGAAGAGCCAGTATAGTTCCATATATTATGGTTATCACGTATATGACCATGAGTGCGATCCCTATATTCCTCTTGGCCTTTTCACTTATGCTTGTATCAGCTATGATATGGTTAAGACCATTTACGCCATGGTAAGTTATTATATAAACAAAGATCAGGAAGAAGCCAAGCCACCATGGATTGTGCAGCTGATTTATGACCGAACTGAAGAATGCTACAGGATGACCGAAATCTATATGCGCTACATAGAGGTGAACGCCGAGGAAGAATAGCAGGAAAAGGCCAGTTACAGCCTGAACGAATCTGTTAAGTGAACCATATTTCATCTTTTCCTTCTCTGCCATTAGAAACCTACCCCCACAAACTGTAATGCATAATAGTCGAATAGACCCAGGAGCACCATCGCTATGATCTCGAAGGTGATAAACAGTGCCTTGTGATGGTACATCCCTATACCGAACTCATTGAGCGCAAGTCTCACACCGTTTGCTCCATGATAGAATATGACCAGAGCCAACAGGAAGTCCAACACAAGAAAACTGTCGTATGGTCCATATGTTATTGATTTTACGATGGCATTGTATGTGGCCTGTCCTCTCAAAAGGTTTGACAGAACGGTATAATGCAGATACAGGTAAAACAGTATGACTAGCCCAGAAAGTCTGTGGAAGGCAAAGGCGAAATATCCCATACCCTTCTTGTAGAATTTGGCCCAGGCTGTTATGCCTTCTTTCATTTCCTTATTCACTTCAACCATATTCATCTCCCTCCAAATATGCTCGCAATCTCAATCTTCAGGGCAGTTCTTCTGAGTTTCTGTATTGCGAACGATGGATCCACGCCCTTCGGGCAGACTTCGGTGCATTCGCCTGCGAAGTGGCATCTGGACGTCCCTTCCTCGCCATCGACAACTTCAACTCTGTATTTTGCACCCTGATCACGGTTATCAGCTATATATCTCCATGCTGCTGCCAGCGGTGCAGGCCCGAGATAATTTGGATCTGATCCCTCAATCGGGCATGCAGCCATACACAGGCCACATTTTATGCACATGGCAAAATTGGCATATTCATGGAACTGTTCCGGCGTCTGTGGAAGTTCTTTGTCATATTTCCCATCGTCATCCCTGATTATGTAAGGTTTGACCTCCCTGTATTTATCAAAGAATGGATCAATATCAACCACGAGATCTCGTATGACCTTATAGTGCTTCAGTGGTTCGATCTTTATATGATCCTTTTTAAGATCCTCTACTATCGTTGAGCATGCCATTCTTGGCTTTCCATCAATCTCCATGCCGCAGCTTCCACATATTTCCATTCTACAAGAGTATCTGAATGACAGCGACTGATCAAGGTTCTCCTTGATGTAAAGCAGGCCCTCTAGCACCGTGGATATCTTATCCTTTGGCACCTTGTAGGTACTGTAATAGACCTTCCCACTTTCATCCTTCCTCTTTATTTCAAATTCATATTCATCGGCCATGGTTTCACCTCAATATGTCCTGACCGTGGGCTGCCACTTCGTTATGACCACTGGCTTGTACGTTATCTTAGGTCCATCCTTTGTATACGTAGCTATCGTATGTTTCAAAAAGTTTTCGTCGTCTCTGTTTGGATAATCCTTCCTGTAGTGTGCGCCCCTACTCTCAGTCCTCATTATTGCGCCCACAGTAATAATTTCAGCCAGGTCAAGCATGAAGCCAACCTCAAGGGCCCACTCCAGCTCCATGTTGAACGTGCTGGACTTGTCCTGTATCGATATCTTTTCATACCTCTCCTTATAACTCTTTATATTTTTCAGCGCTGTGTTCAGGCCATTGGCGTCTCTGAATATCCCCACGTTTTTGTCCATGTTGTTTCTGAGATCCTCCCTTATCTTGGCGACGTTTTCTCCTCCATTCCTCTTGAGAAGGTCATCCCATATCCTCTTCTCTTCGGCATCTACATTGGAGACAACAAGGTCAGGAATATCATGTTCCATTGCATATTTTGCTGCGGATACCCCTGCTACGTTTCCAAGTGCAAGGCATTCATTGGTGGAGTTCGAACCGAGTCTGTTGGCTCCGTGAATACTCACGCACGCATTTTCTCCGGCGGCAAAAATTCCGGAATAATCTGTGGTTGTCTTTACGTTTGAATCTATGCCACCCATAGTGTAATGCGTTGCCGGATGGACAGGGATAAGCTCTGTATGTGCATCTATACCGTTGAACTTCTTAGCTATTTCAGTTATCATTGGCAGGCGTTCATCTAGTACATCAGCCATATGCCTGAGGTCAAGATATACATACTCCATGTCCCCATATTCGCCCTTGGCCCCTCTTCCTGCCTCGATCTCCCACATGATGGCTCTTGAAACAACATCTCTGGAAGCCTTTTCCAGTTTGTTGGGTGCATAGGCCTGCATGAATCTCTTCTTCTCGCCATTCAGAAGATATCCACCGTCTGCTCTGGCGCCCTCAGTTATGAGTATTCCGGATGGTACCAGTCCTGTTGGATGGAACTGAATAAACTCCATATCCTTCAACGGTATTCCAGCCCTATAGGCTATGGCATCTCCATCACCGGAAACAGAATGTGCGTAAGTACTGAACTGGTAAAGCCTTCCTGCTCCGCCTGCCGCAAAGACTATCGCCTTGCCCTGAAATACGGTAAAATCACCAGTTCTCAGATTTATGGTGGTGAGTGAATTGAATCTGCCATTTTCAATAAACATCGAGGTCGCAAAATATTCGTTATAGAATCGAATGTTATCATATTTCAGAGCACGGCTGAAGAGCGTCTGCATGACGTGAAAACCAGTCTTATCTGCAGCAAATGTTGCTCTGGGAAAGCTCAGCGCTCCAAAATCTCTCTGAGATATCGTGCCATCTGGATTTCTGCTCCATGGGCAGCCCCAGTGGTCTGTGGTGTAGATCTGTTCAGGAACTAACCTCACGAATTCCTCAACTGCATCCTGATCCGCCAGATAGTCCGAGCCCTTAATGGTATCATATGCATGGAGATCAAAGCTATCCTTTGGGTTCAGGACGGCACTTGTACCTCCCTCTGCTGAAACAGAATGAGAACGGAGGGGATACAGTTTAGAGACCACCCCTACAGAGAGATTTTTATTATATTCTGCGGCAGCGACAGCTGCCCTCAGGCCAGCCATCCCGCCACCAAGGATGATCACATCCTCTTTAATCTTCTCCAAGTAAACACACCGGAGTATTATCCCTGAAACAAATATATTTTTTTGCCTTACCATACACATAGCATGATAGAAATCGGCTGAATTTTTCTGTTAATATACAAACAACGTTGTAGTATGTGCATATAATGCTGAATTTCATAAATATTGATTTTTTTAGAACAAATCATTTATATTAAGTTCTAGCGTTCGCTGTAAGTCTTAAATACAATAACGGAAGATCGGATCGTTTTTCTGCACCAATAGGTTTATTTTTCAGAATAACCTGATCAAGTGTGAATGCAAACATAGTGATTGCCGGCCCGGGTACAGGCAAGACCACCAGTATATCTCAAAAATATGTTGAGCTTATAAGAAAGGGTGTGGACCAGAGAGATATACTCTGCTTGACCTTCACCAATAAGGCCGCAGAGAATATGAGAAAGAGGATCATACAGGCCCTCCAGAAGGAGAATCTTTTGACAGATCTGAGCGCTATAAACGTCTATACATTCCATTCCTTTGCCTATTCTGCCGTCAGGAGATACGGATACAGAGGGATCGTCAATCAGAATTTTTTGAGGAAGGTGATATTTGACTATCTCATCAAAAATAATGTATTCAATTATGAAAGGGAATATCTGATATCCAGAATTGTGCCACAGCTGGAGAATATAGTTAGATACCTCGGCAGCTTCGGTATTGATCGCATCGAAGAACCGGAGAAGGTGGCTGCATCATTAAGAGATGCATTTGAGGCTCGGAGAAAAGAAAAAGGTGTAAAGGAAAGCACGGATGAGATAATAGATCTATTCGTTCATCTCAGCAGGATACTGGATGAGTATCGTCTGGCCAAGGAGTCAAGAAATCTGATCGATTACAATGATATGATAACAAAATTCCTGACGCTGGATGTGAAGCCAAAATTCAGATATGTGCTTGTTGATGAACTTCAAGACGCGAGTGAACTTCAGGCCAAATTGATCAGTTCAGTTGGTGAGCAGGTGTATGCTGTTGGAGACAGGAAGCAGTCGATTTTTGGATTTCAGGGCGGCGGATTCGGGAATTTCGAGCATCATTTCCCGAACGCTTCTATTGAGTATCTCTCCACCGATCATAGAAATTCTGAGCAGATATTGAATTACGCACGCGAGTTCTTTCTCAAGAATACTAGGTATCCGAATCAGTACCATAATGAATTAGCTGAATTGAAAAGTTCAAAGGATGATAAAGGGTATGTCGAAATAGTCGAGGCCGACGAAGAAGCCATTATTGATCTTCTGAAGAAGTTTCCGAAGGATAGGGTGGGTATTCTTGCCAGGAGAAACGATCAGGTCATAAGGATATCCTCGATTTTAGACAGAAACAACATAAAATACGCCTCCAGTGCCTTGTCTGCAACAAGCGATCGCGCCAAGAAGGATGTGATTGCCTTCCTGAAGATGATAATTTATGGTGATATGCAGAGCGTAATAAACGGTCTATTCACGCCATTCAGTGGTTTGCAGATAAGCGAGGCGTATGATATAAAGGAAAGCTTGATAAGTGGAAACACCAGTCTTCAGAATTACGATCTGCTTAAAAGTCTCAGACTTACATACTCGGCACCTGGAATTAAGGGCCTCATAGATATATTCGATAGGTTGATAATTCCGATAGCGATAGCATTCGACCAGCGCTATTTTCTCACTGTTCAAAGGCTATACAGAAACCTTAACGAGTATCTTGACTTCTACGGAAACGAAAGTAGAGACGATCTGATCAATTATCTGGAGATATGTGACGAGGAAACAGAGGAGATAGACACCAATGAGAGAATATCAGTTATGACCGTTCACAAGGCAAAGGGCCTCGAATTTGACACGGTAATATACTTTCCAAAAACCAAGAAGGACGAAAAGATGAGCGCAGTAGATCTGGTTGCGGAGCAGATGATCAGGATAAATAAGGGGAAGGATGTCTCCATCGATCTAGAAGACGAGGATACGCGTGTTGATTTTGTCGCAATAACGCGTGCTGCCAGGAATCTTGTAGTTGTCACTGACGATGATCGTTATTTCAATACCTATTCGATCCGGGGAGGTTCTATCGTTGCTCCGCAAAACTTCATAGATGAGAATAGGTACGATATTAAGAGAGAGCCATACCTCGCCTTTGTACGCGGAGACATCAATAAAGCATTCGATCTGATCCATGAAGAGGGAAGAATAAGAAAGCTGATCTACTCAGGAATAAGGAAGAATAATGTAATATCATTCTCTCTGCTTTCCTCTCTGGAAGATCCGTTCAGGTTTCTGAAGGATCATATACTGGAACTTAAGTACACAAGCCCGGCCATGAGGTTAGGCACAAGCATACATGGTATGGCACAGGGGATCTACGAAGGAACGATAGACGTACAATCTTTATCGCCTCATTATAGGCTATATTATGAAAATATAATTGGCGTCATGAAAAAGATAAATGAAGAATGGCAGATGAAGCAGATAGGCAGTGAAGTAGAGGTGAAGATCCCAGGATCAGTTTATATGAAGGAGGCTGAAGATTTCATACTTTATGGTAAGATAGACGCTATTTTCAGCGATGGAGAACGATATCTCATACTAGATTATAAGACGGATAAGAGAAAGAATTCGAATAACCACTACGGCGATCAGCTTGCTTTCTACAAGATGCTTTATTCAAGATCAAATCATATAGATCCAAACAAGATACAAACGGCTATTGGATATATAGCTCTTCGCCCGACTATAAATACGGGGGAAATAACATACGAGGTTTACAGGATAGAACGCACGGATTCAAAGATAAGAAGCCTGATACAGCGATATGTGGATTACTGCAAAGATCCTGAAAAGTTCATAGACGATCTCATCGAATATGGATCGAAGAAGGCGGATGATACGCTTTATGATCGTATAATGGCAATATTGAAGAACGGAAGTACAGAGATATAAGCGTAAGAATACCTGAATCGTGCCTTTATAGGAAAGTTAGGAGTTTAAGGGAAGCAGTAAAACCCACTCTTCGGACATAAGATACCCGGACTTCCCTCAATGGATATACTCATAAATTGTTTTCCCATATTTTTGCATCCATCACGATAACCAAGTGGCTGGATGCATGAGTAAAATCGCTGAGATCCGAATCCACGCCTGTGGACATCACGATATGGAGCTTGCCTTGGATATCCGGAAAGGCAGATGTCTCTTCGCTGAAAGGAAGATCCGATGCTTTAGCTTAGGAGTAGCTCACATCTGCACGAAAATGCGTCTTTGGCCACTTTACGATTTAGAGCCACGGATTTTAGATCTCCGATCAAAATGAATGCGGGAAAATTGTACATATTATTTATCTATAATTATGTTATTACCCTATGATGAAAGATCCAGCATCACATTATTTCAAATGCACGCCACGGGAGAGAGCTGTGTTTGAAGCGGGCATCAAGCTTGGGACAGTGTATCATCAGTATGTTGGTATACCCATAAACCAGGGGAATGTGAGTTATATAGAAAAAGCGATAAAGGAAAGTATAATGGTACAGCCATTTGTTGAGGAGGCTGAAGTCAAGATTGATCCATCGGTCAATAATAAAAAACCTGGCGTATATAAATACCTCACATTGAGTGGAGAAATGCTGGACGTAAGGATCAAGGTGAACTACGATGGCAATGTGGTCGTGGCACGCCTGAAGTACATTCCGGAAATGGACTATCCGCTTATGTATATAGAGGAGTGATGCAGGTTGGCTATAAAAATCGGAATCACAGGTCCTGTTGGGTCGATAAAATCGGAAGCTCTTCAGAAGATAATAGACATGCTTAGGAATGATCATCTCAACGTTCAAGGTGTACTCGTATCGAAAGTGACGAACAACGGAAAACTCACTGGTTACACAATTGAGGATATAGAATCCAAGAGAAAGGCACAGTTCTGCTTCGACAACTTCGTCTCGAGAGTAAAGATAGACAAACTTGGAGTTGATACAAAGATACTCGAGGAGATTCTTATACCGAGTTTGCAGAAGGCAAGGGAAACAGCCGATGTCATCGTCATAGACGAGGTCGGAAAGCTGGAGAACACCACAAAGAAGGTGCACGCTGAAATAGAGGAAACCCTGAAATGCGGTAAGCCGCTCATTGTGACCCTGCATAAGAGATCTAGAAATCCAGTCCTGCAGGAGATCAAGAGTTTGGAGGGCGTCAGGGTATTCGATATCACGCCGATAAACAAGAATATACTGCCCTTTAAGGTTATGCATGTCCTAAAGGGAGAGGAATGATAATAAAGGAGGGAGAGGCCGAGATCTCCGTTCCTGAGATATATCATGGCCCCGGAAAGAGGGGCGCTGGTTTCTACAATGCGGATCAGAAGATAAACCGAGATATAACTATAGAATTCATAAAGCGAATGGGTATAAAAACTGCTCTGGATGGTTTTGGTGGAACTGGAATACGTGGAATAAGGATTGCTAAGGAAACCAACGCCTCGGTCACGATAGCAGAGGTGTCTCCAGAATCATATAGAATCGTAAGGGATAACATAGAGAGGAATGGTTCCCACGCGACAGCCGTGAATGATACCTTTGAATGTGTATTGCAGCATGGTTCGTTTGAATATGTGGATATCGATCCATACGGATCACCAGTCCCATATATAGATGCCGCATTGATGGGGGTAAAACGTGGAGGTTTTCTTGGTATAACCGCAACTGATCAGACCGCCCTCACCGGATCAGTACCGCATAAGACAAGAATAAGATATGATGCCTTAATTCAGAATGATACTTTCAGGCATGAGATGGGTATCAGGCTCTTGATAGGATACACAGCAAAGAGGGCAGCCGCACTTGGCAGATCCATTGAACCCATGCTTTCTATATGGCATGGACATTATTATCGCATATTTCTGAAGATTGAAAAGGGTTTTCAGAGCGCCGGAAGGATGATCCGTGAGGTTGGATATGTCAACAAGCACGATATTCATGCTGACATGTATCCGGACGTTGAAGAGGGGCCTGTCTGGAAGGGAAGAATACAGGAGAATGAGGTTGCCAGAGATGTACTCGAATCCACCGGCCATATAAATTTCAATTCAGAAGAAAACAGGTTGCTGTTCTGTGATATGACTGATATAGCAAGATTCAGACATATCAGCCTTCCCTCCGTTTCCTCGGTTATAGATAAAATCAGGGAGGCTGGATATATTGCAGCTAGAACCATGTTTTCACCAACGGGCATTAAGACAGACGCGAGCTGCGCTCAGATCGAAGAGATGATGATGGATATTTTGCGTCACTGACCGAAGCATAGGCAAAAATAATATATTGCATAATGTTCAGTTCCCTAGAATGAGCAGATTTTCCATAATAAGACCGATCAACGGTACAATGGGTTTCATATCAACCTATATCTCCGCTTATATAGCGGTGGGAAGCAGGATCACGGCTCATTTGATTCCGGTTACAATGGCTGCCATAGCTGTTTTTCTTGTCACATCCGGCGGCAACATAATCAACGATATAGTGGATGTGGAAGTGGATAGAATAAATCATCCAAAGAGACCGCTTGTCACTGGAGAGATGTCCAAGAGAGAAGCTGAAACCATATTTCTGGTTTTATTTGGCATTTCCATAGTTATATCAGTCTTCATCTCCATAGTTGCGATGCTCATAGTTATATTGGCCGAAGTGCTACTCGTATCCTACGAGTATTTTCTTAAAAAGACCGGGCTGCCTGGAAATGCGGTCATAAGCCTTCTCATAGGTCTGATCTTCATCTTCGGGGGCGTATCCGTATTCTCTTACAGCAGGATGATATTCCTCTTTTTACTTGCATTTACATCCAACATGTCGAGAGAGATAATAAAGGACGTCGAGGACGTTAACGGAGATTCTGATAGGATCACGTTTCCAAAGAGATACGGCGTTAAAAAGGCGATAATGCTTTCAGATATAATCATCGCTATATTAGTTGTTGTCTCTTATCTACCCTTTGCCCTTCACATTCTATCCATATACTATCTGTATGTTGTTCTTGTGGCAGATGCACTATTTATAACTTCAGGCGCGATATCATCCAGAAATCCAACGTCCGGCCAAAAAGTATCAAAGTATGCTATGATAGTGGGCATGGCGTCGTTCCTCGCAGGTGCATTCTGATGACTGTACTAGAAGAGATGATCCAGAGATCGAAGAGCGGAAAGGTGCATATGACTTTGATAGATCCAGCTTCAAAGCCCCCTCAGGAATGTGCCCGTATAGCGGAGGAGGCAGAGATGGCCGGAACGGACTTCATAATGGTAGGTGGTTCAACGGATATCGACATGAGGATGATGGACGAGGCCATCACTGCCATAAAGGATCGTACAAATCTGAAAGTGATCATATTCCCTGGTTCATCGCTCATGATCTCGTCAAAAGCTGATGCAATATTTTTCATGAGTCTGCTCAATTCAGGCAATCTCGATTATGTGGTTGGGCATCAAGTTAAGGCTGCCATTCCGCTTTCATCCATGCCTATAGAGAAGATACCGATGGCATATCTCGTTTTCTATCCTGGAATGACTGTGGGACGCGTGAGCCAAGCCAGGTTGATACCAAGAGACGATGAAAATACCGCATTATCCTATGCACTGGCTGCGCAGTACCTTGGCTTCAGACTGCTTTACTTCGAGGCTGGTAGCGGCTCTCCTTATCATGTCAGCGAAAATGTGATCAAGAGAGTCAAAAGTGAAGTGCAGATACCGATAATAGTTGGAGGGGGCATCAGGACTGCAGAATCCGCAAAGTCCCTGGCGATGGCCGGTGCAGATATGATCGTCACAGGAACAATAACTGAGAGAACCTCCAACGTATATGAAGCCCTGCACCCTATAATCGAAAGCATAAAGGAAATAGGGTTGTCAAAAATACATTGATAATCAAATATAAATCAATAATCATACAGGTATAGCAATCCCATCTCCCCTTGGATCCGCAGCACCCACGACAACGCCGTTCGGAAGCATAGTGGTTATCTGTGCAGTACCAAATTCAGGTGAAACCTCTTTAATTCTTATGCCTCTGGTCTTTGAGTATTCGGATAGATATTCTGCGAGATGCGTAGATTCCACATATATTGGGCCTGGATCCTCGTAGATGGTGTATGGCTCAGCCCACCTTGGCCTGTCTATAAGAGCCTGTGGATCAGAGTTTTCTCTGAATATGTTCATCAAGATCTGCATCTGAACCTGTGGTTGAATGTCGCCTCCCATCGATCCAAATGAGGCATACAGGTCACCACGCTTCTCAACTATGCAGGCTGCTAAAGTATGAAAGGTTCTCTTGCCTGGCATCAGTGCGTTAGGATGAGTTCTGTCAAGGCTGAAGTATGTACCTCTATTTTGCAATACAAAACCTGTACCTCTTGGAACGATGCCAGAACCGAAGCCCATGTAGTTGCTCTGAATCATGCTGACTGAACGCCCCTCTCCATCACTTATAGAAAAGTAAGTTGTATCTCCTCTATCCGGATCGGTGTTCTCCTGCCTTGCGATAGAACCGATTCCCGAATCTTTATAATTTGGATTCTTCATGAAGGCAGGATCCGTTATATATCTTCTCCTCTCATACGCACCATACATCGATTCCATCAGATCGGTCGCCTTGACATCGGACATGGATTCTGTCCCATAGCCCCTTTGGAAAAGATTCTCCACCCAGTGAATCAGTGTGATACCCTGGCTATTCGGTGAGGTCTCATATATTTTGAAATCATCAAGGGCAGTGCATACCGGTCTCCGCAGTACTGGGCTATAGGCTTTGAGATCTTGATCATCGATCAGTGAACCCGCATCAATTAGCCCAGCAGTTATGGTTTCAGAAAGCCTTCCATTGTAGAAGGATCCATAACCATCCTCAGCCAATGATTTCAGGGTATTGGCAAGATCTGGCTGCTTGAAAATTTCACCTGGCGCTGGGGGTCTGCCGCCAGGCATGAATATTGAAGACCAGCCAGAGTATCTTCCCAGAAGTGTTGCACTGCGTGCTATGGATTCCGAATAATTCTGTGTAACTGGGAACCCTTCCCTTGCCATGCGTATGGCAGGTTTCAGAATTTCATGAATATCCAGGCTTGCATATCTCCTGTATATCGTTTCCCAGGATCCGACAATTCCAGGAACAGTGATGGCTGCATATATGCCCCGCTCCGGTATTCTTTTCATGCCCATTGATTCATAGAACTCTATGCTGGTTGCCTTTGCGGACTGTCCGCTGCCATTCAAATCGATAATTTCACCGTTTTCGTCTCTTATGAGTGCGAAGAGATCGCCACCAATACCACAGAGGTTGTTCTGTGTTACGCAAAGTGCAGCACTGACTGCCAGTGCAGCATCGAATATGTTGCCACCAGCTTTCATTACGTCTCTGCCAGCGATCGAGGCAAGTTCACTCGAGGAGGCGATAACGGCTTTATCCGAGAAGGCATTTGGTCTGCTGCGTTTCACGTCTCATCATGCAGTCTTGATTATATATCATTTGCCGTAAAAAATTTAAAATTTTTTCAAAAAAAATTATTTATTTCGTGGCAGTTAGCGCATGGCTGCTTCTGTAATTGACATAGACGTATAATGAGAGCATGAGTGCCAGAAGAGTGAAGCCTACGGCGGTAGTGAGAATGGTTCCAAGCACCATTGGTCCGGTGGTCACAACCTGCGAGAGAACTAATTTGCCTCCCATTGCTGTTGGATACACCGTGAAATAAAGGGAATAGATCGAGATGATGAGCAACACGATGAAGACAGCTTTGTTAGACAGGAGATTCTTTGCTATATTCAGGAGATACAGCGCTGGTACCCCCATTATTATGAATGCGGGTATGACTATGATTGGACTGATGTGTACGCCCATCTGTACAAGCGATATGATGCCGAGAACGAATCCTAGTACTGCAGATATAATTCCCACCGTGGCGAATCTCCTAACATCATACAATGCAGGCGCCAGTCCAAAGGTTATCAACACTGCAGAAATTATGAAGAGTATATCTCCGGGTGCTGCTATCCATTCAATTGCATTGAATGTGACCTGTGCATTATTAACAGAACTCAAGGAGTTCACAGGATTTCCTGTTATGGAAATGCTCACTCCATGACCGCTAATCACTGCTGAAACAAATGCCAGAAATACAATTGAGAGGAGCAATGTTGAGGTCACATATATATAATATAACTGCCTATCGGTGAAGATACGCCTTTTCTCTGCGAATTCTCCTAGTATTATTGCCACGTTTCTTATAATGAAGAGAATAAGAAATACAAGGAGCAACGCAGCAAATGCAAATGCCACTGGAATCAATATGCCGGCAAACGTTGCATCTGTCTCTACCACGAACATGGCTAGAAATGTGCCTGTGACTTCCCATACAGGAGCCACATATGACATTATCTTCGATCCGCTGTTTTTCCAGTCAAGGAGAAGCAACACGCCTCCCATTAGTTCTGTGAGAAGGAATGCTACGGCCGCAGCTGTGGTGAAAAACTGGATTGCAAAGAGTGTAAGCACCTATATCACCTCCCTGCCACTGCTGAAGAACCAGTGGATTTTATTTCGGATCTGAGGTCTCCCTTCTTCATGAGCCTGAATGCATACCAGTATGAAAATGGCATAAGTACCGTATAGAACGCCATTATCAGATAACCAGGAACAACAATCGATGGTGAATAGTTAGCCGCCTGATAGACTGTCATTACGTTGTAGATTATCCATGGCTGTCTTCCCACTTCATCTGTGACCCATCCGGCTATATAGATTGGTATAGTCAATATTGCGAATAATATCTGTGCTATCATGAATCCTTTGTTTTCATAGGGCTTCTTCTTAAGTATCCAGGCTATGAGAGTCACAAAGAGATATAGCCCTATAAGAGAACCACCAAGGACCATCAGATCGAAGGTATCATGAACAGCAAGCGGTGGCCATGTACTAGGATTAAACTGTGAAAGACCAGGCACAGCGGTATTGAGGTTTCCATTGCCTGCGAGAAGGCTCTGAAGCAAAGGCACCTTGATGCCTCCAACCACGACATAATGCCCATTCTGTTCAACGATGGTTCCGAATAAGTGTTCTGGGGCATCCTTTGCGATTGGGTATGGATTCAGATCTAGGGCGGCGTATTTTTCCGGCTGGTATGCAAGAAGACCACTCATTTCCAGTGTGCCCGAAAGCCCAGCCATTATTATCAGGAACATGTTCATGGGGAAGGTGACCTTCAGGCCCTTGCGCCAGAGATTCTTTTCTTCGAACGTCTTTGACCTGAGGTACTGATAGGCAAAGAAAGCTCCAAGAACCATAAGTCCTGAGAATGCCGTAACGATTGCCACATGGAATATTTCGCGTCCAGTAGACGGTGTCATTGCAGTTATGAATGGATTAACGTCTATTATCTTACCCGTCTGCTCGTAGTAGCTTATATTGAATCCATTGGGCGTGTTCATCCAGGCGTTGATCATGGTTATGAAAACAGCAGATCCGAGTGTGCCTCCAGCTACGCCGAAAGTCAGAAGCCAGTGATGCATCCTGTTCTTGAATACATCCCAGTAGTAGTAATAGGAAACCAGCATTATTGTTTCCAGGAAGAATGCGAATATCTCATAATAGAACGGGAGGACACCGACCACTGCTATCACGGTCATAAATTTTGGGAACAGATCTATCAGTTCCACTGCCATAACAGCGCCTGAGGCTGTTCCAACGGCGAAGAACATGACCAACGCCTTTGCAACTCTACGCGTCAGTATGTCATAGTAGGCATCCTTGTACTTTATGGCAATGTATTCCAGCACCGGCAATATAACCGACAGTCCAATACTCATCAGGACGATAAGAATATGTGAACCTATTGAGTACGCGAATAGCAATCTGTCAAACGTACCTATGTTCATATCAATAAGAATACATAAGAAGTATTTAAAACTAAAATTAAATAATTATAAAATAGAAATTGCGAAAAATAATTATTCAGAAAGATAAGAAAAGCTCACAATTATGAAGAAATTCTTGACAGCGCCTCTTCAACTGTTTCGGAGGGGGGATAGCAC
>NZ_JAGDXM010000004.1:17444-27296 GCF_023256435.1 Thermoplasma sp.
AGGCACATTCCATACCCGCAGACATTGTAATTGTTGGATTCTTCTACGCTGAATATGGCGTTATGCAGAAGCGACCTATGCATTATTTCTTCTATCTTTGGCAGTTCGGAATATACATGCTTTGCATTCCGGTGGAATTCAGCGGATCGAACCATTGAGGGATAAGCCGCAGGGAACGAAATGACGTTTCCGAATACGTTTCTTATCAGGCCATCCGAGGTATCATGAAGATCTATATCATCCGTTAGCAAAGATATTTCATCCAATACCCTGACGAAGACAGCATAGGGTGATTCTATCTCTCCGTCGGCAGGATCCAGATCGGTGATCTCGGAGGAATATGCCAATTTTCCGTCTTTGATCAGAACCATGGCCTTCTTAGCAAAGTTTTTTGCCTTTTCAAGATATGTTTCATCAAAGGTTGTTTCAAACATATCTATCATTGCCTGAGAAAGAAATGCGTAATCTTGGATGGTAGGTATTTCCAGAATCTTACC
The DNA here is from genome assembly GCF_023256435.1 of Thermoplasma sp. Lineage (GTDB taxonomy): Archaea > Thermoplasmatota > Thermoplasmata > Thermoplasmatales > Thermoplasmataceae > Thermoplasma. Next base: position 17,942 of record NZ_JAGDXM010000004.1, read on the forward strand.
ATTGAATAGCCCGTGCACAACGGATCCCTCGTTCAGCTTGATGATCCAGGAGGAGAGATCTGAAGCACGTTTCAGATATCTGGCATCAGAAGTGGATCTATATGCCCACGTCAGCGCTGAAATCATCATGGCGTTCATGTCAACAAGTTTTTTCCTGTCTATGAATACATCATCTCCTTCCTTTATGGATCTGAGCTTCGCTATTCCGATGACCAGAGCTTCCTGCACATCCCTGGATTGCGTCAGATCGTCGAATTCATTGTATGTGCCTGAAAAATAGAGAAAATTCATTCCTCTGTTTTGTCCGAACGGATCAGAAAAATTTCCGTTTACATTGATATCATATACGCTTGTGAATTTTGGAAATATATCACCAAGTAACGCCTTAATATCGTCATACCGAAAGAGGTAATGGCCTCCTTCGACACCCTTATAATCGGCGTCCATGGCTGTATAATAAGCTTCACCGTCATACATGTCTCTATCCATGAAATTATAAATGTCATCGATCATCTTCACATAAAATGGATCTTTGAAAAGAAGAAACATCTTTGCGTAAACCTTCATCAGCTGAGCCTGCGTGTAGGTCATCTTTTCAAAATGTGGTATTATCCACATGGAATCCGTTGAATATCTGAAAAATCCTCCGAACAATGGATCATGAACGCCACGGATGGCTATAGTTTTGAGGGTTGTTTCCAGAAATTTTTTGATATTCTCGTCACGTCTGTCCTCGTATCTATCCATAAGAAACTCAAGAACTGGCGTATTGTAGAATTTTGTCTGTCCCGAAAAACCACCATCCGTGAAGTCAAGGTATTTTGCTATTGATTCGTACAGGCGATCGCCTATGGACTCAGTTATCTTGGCCGAAATGCCTGATCTTTCCTCGATTGCGTCAGTTACGGCTTTTGCCTGGTCATCAAATTGTTGAGGATTCTTGATGTACATCTCAGAAAGCTGAATTAATATGGTCTTCAATCCGGTCATGCCGTTCCTGTCTTCCTTAGGAACATACGTCATGGAGAAAACAGGTCTGCCATCTGGCAAGAGAATGACATTCAAGGGCCAACCCCCGTTCCCATTTATAACCTGAGATACCTTCATGAAATATGAATCAAGATCCGGCCTCTCCTCGCGATCAACCTTGACTGCTATATAATGATCATTGAGTATCTTCGCGATCTCAGAATCGACGAAGCTCTCATCGTGCATGACATGGCACCAGTGGCAAGAGGAATAACCTATACTAAGGAATATAAGCTTGTTCTGATCTTTTGCGGTTCTAAGCGTCTCCTGGGTCCAGGCGTGCCAGTTCACGGGATCATCTGCATGCATCAGCAGGTATGGACTTGAGCTTCTAGACAGTTCATTCGACATAAGGTTCTATTTGTTTTTGAATTAATAACTTTCCCTATTTTTGACCGCAACAAAAGGGATTTCATGATCTTCCCAACATTGAAATAGCTAGGCTGTGTAATCGGGCTTTCTTATACCATCCCTTCAAGTATTTTCTTCATAGTAATGGCATTCTTTGGCGCATAGCCGTTGTAATCGTTGTTGAAATATATATAGACTACTTCAGGATCCATATCGACTATCTTCTGCGCAAAGGCTCTCAGCCTGTCATCCGGATAATCAGTGGCATAGCCATTGACATCACCATGGAGCCTCAGATAAACTATCGAATCTCCCTTGAACCATAGAGGTATTCGGTCAGAACTTATGGCCGCGATATGTATGTCGGTTCTTTGCAATTGGGACATTGCTGACTCTGAAAACCATGTGACATTTCTGAATTCAACAACATTGCAGAATCTTTTGTTAAGGGTACTTTCTATGAGAATGAGATTTTCGGGAGAGTATTTGAAGGAAGGCGGCAATTGATAGAGTACACATCCGAGCTTCCTTCCAAGCGCATCGATAGCTTCGTAGAACAAAGTAAGATCTTCCTCAACGTCTCTGAGCTTCTTCACGTGTGTTATTGATCTGTTCATTTTCACGCTGAATATGAAATCGCTGGAACTCTGTTTTTCCCAGGATCTAACTCTCTTCCTATCTGGAAAAGAATAAAAGGATGAGTTGATCTCTACAGTGTCGAATTTGCTCATATAATATTTGAACCATTCTTTCTTATCAAGATCCTCCGGATAGAAAGTTCCTCTCCAATGTTGATAATACCAGCCAGAACAGCCTACTCTGATCTGCATTTTACCACGTGTACTGATCATCCAAACTTTGTTTTATTCTGCCAAGGATCGATATAGACCTGCACTTATAGATCTTGAAAACTCTAGATGCTTTAATCAATACGGCATTGTATGCCTGTGGTACCATCCATTTCCTTATCACCATCGGCTTCTTTACATTTTCCGGTGAGGTGCAGGTTCTGTCGATCATACCGCATAAACCTTCGTTATGGATTGAATCGGTCAACTAAATATAATTCGTTAACTCATAAACTTTTTTGCGTTACGAATATTCATGTATATAGCAGATAGAGCCCAAGTTTTTGCTCTCTGAGGATCCTGGTCTCCAATCAGCATATAAAGATGAAATGATAAAAGCCTTTTAACTTGCGGATTCATTTCCATATATGAGATATCTCATAATAAGCGATGCTCATGCGAATATAACGCCGGTCTACCGCGTGATCGAGGAGGAGAAGTACGATAAGCTTATATTCTGTGGAGATGCCGTGGATTATGGCCCAAATCCAGCGGAGGTTCTCGATATAATCAGAAGCAACGCAGATGTCATTGTCTCTGGAAACCATGACTATGCCGTTGCGCATTCAGTTGATTGCAGGTGTGGAGAGGAAAATCACGACCTATCTATCTATACGCGCAATAACATAACGATCAGGAAACTCGGAAAAAATGACATATCCTATCTCAAATCTCTGAAGATCAGGGAAGAGATGGATGTGGATGGTTCTAAATTTCAGATCATACATGCCTCGCCACGAGACGAACTGTATGGATATATGTATCCATGGTCTGTTCCAGATCATATGAAAAGTGCAATAGGGGCTCCAATCGACCCAGCAAATTACTTCATAGGGCACACACACTATCAATTTGTCCTTAGATATGCCGGGAACTTTATCATAAATCCAGGATCCATCGGACAGCCTAGAGATCAGAGGTTTCCCTCATATGCTGTCTACGATCCTGATAAAAATTCTATAGAATTGAAAAGATTCGATTACGATCGTTCAAGGTTGAGATCCGAATTGAGATCACTGATTGTGGATACGGAGGTACTTGCCAGGATCTATGCGCTCTTCGGTATGTGAAAGGTGATACGGTGGTAGCTCGGCAATTACGTAAAAAAGAAGTATCAATTTGTAATATGTGGATGATAAATTAATGAAATGTGTAGTTTGTGGCAAGAATGAGGCCATTGAACATGGCGTATGCAGCCAGTGCCTTTATGAACGTGCGAATATAGAGAATATAGGCAACGTCAATATAGCAATATGCCCTAAATGCGGATCTGTTAGGATAGGAAAGAAATGGTACAGAGAAGATTACGCCGATCGTCTTTTACCACTTATAATGGATGAGATAAAATGCACCGATCCAGTGGCCAAGATCACCGGCGATCCCAAAAGTATATATTTCGATGAGTCCAGCCGAAATTTGGTATTGAAGGTCAGCATCGAAAGACAGAATATGGATTCAAAAGTTGAAACAGTTTCTGTTCCATATTCGGTCAATTATATAAGCTGTCCAACTTGTAATAAGGTTACAGGATCCTATTTTGAGGCCACTATACAGTTGAGAACAGTGAGTATGAAATATGACGATATGCTGTCAGGAGTTCTGGAATCCATAGAAAAGATAATGGAGAAAAGAAGGAAGATGGATGCCGCATCTTTCATATCAAAGATAGAGAAAAAGCCTGAAGGAATAGATATATATCTGGGAAAGAAGGGCGATGGAGATCTCATATCTTCCTTCATCCTGGATCACTACTTCGCCACGCTTATAGTCTCCAAGTCGTTGGCGGGAGTAAAGGAGGGTAGGAAATTCTTCAGGTTCACTTATTCACTCAGAATTCTGGATGCTCCAGAAGGCGCGATAATCTCGGTGGACAAAAGAAAATACATTTTAACTGCGGTTAGAAACAGACACATAGATGTGATAGATGTGGATACCGAAGAAAGGGGAAGGATAAACAGAAATGTCTTCTTTTCAAATGATGGTAAGATCATAACAAAGGAACCTCAGGTGAAGAATTTTATAGTTATCTCAAGGACTGAAGATGAAAGCCAGCTGATGGATGCTCAGACATTCAGGATCATTACAATAAAGGGCAGGACCGAGGGCAACGAGATCAAACTTTTCACATATAAAGGCAAATATTTTCTATGAATTGATCTGTTATTTTTATACATAATCTTTATATAAAAATTATGAAATGATGATACTGGATGAAAATCTCTGTGATGGGTCTCGGTATATCTGGTCTTTATCTTTATAAAAGATTGAAAAAATCAGGTTTCGAAGTTTATGCCTTCGATGTAAAGAGACCGAACTATTACATACCATGTGCGTATGGAACGAATTTCAATCTGATGAAGGAATACATGTCTGAAATCGATCTTGATTTTGAAGGCTACGTATTACACTGGGCAGAAAACATTACATTCGCAGGAGAAAATGGTTCTATTGTTGACTTTAGGCCATCAGGCCTCATAACATTCGATCGTAACAGGCTGCAATACGATCTTCGAAAAGAGATAGACATCGAAAAAAATAGCGAAACAGACATCATCGTTGATGCAACCGGGGTCTCCAGATATTATCTAGGGCAGGCACCTGATGATGTGACATATTTTACCAAGGAGTATTTAACAGATTCGCAGATCCATGACGATTTTTATTTTTTCTTCTTAAAGAACGGTAGTGGATATTTATGGGAATTCCCGCTTGGGTCAGGCCTATCGCATGTTGGCGTTGGCTCCATAAGGCATGAGGATCTTGCCTTCATAGATGCCTATCGAAGATTGAGGATAACCGGCAGGAAGATACGGATGAAACCTTTATTCGAAAAAGCTGTGAAAGGCAATATAATTGGAATAGGTGAGGCAATCGGAACCGTATCACCACTAACTGGTGAGGGAATAATTCCATCTATAGAATCTGCAGAATTGCTCTACAGATCTATATCTAAAGGTGGCACTCTGGATGAAATTGAAGACAGATATGTCCGTAGTCTTAAGAAGAATTTCTCTGCTTATTATGCCCTTTCAGAATTTGTTAGCCGCGTACAGAAGGGGATGCTTGTAAACTTTTCAAATATAAGATATCTTCCTTTGATATCCAGAGATCTAAGGCACTTCGGGATAGATTTTAGTCTGTCCAAGGCGCTTAAAGCGATCATTTGATTTATCGATCCCTTTTCATCTTGATCATTCTATGCAGCAAATGCGCGGAGCATGAAAGATCTGTTAGCATAAGCTGATACAGTTAATCTTTTTAATAAATTAATAATGAAGGGGCATGGAGTTTAACTTACATGCAGTATCATCACAGGAAAAAGAAAGAGATTTTGATGTTGTCATAGTCGGTGCAGGCGCAGCAGGATTTTCTGCCGCAGTATATGCTGCAAGGTCTGGATTCTCAGTCGTGATCCTTGACAAAGCCGTTGCGGGCGGCCTGACTGCAGAGGCACCTCTTGTGGAAAACTATCTTGGATTCAAAAGCATAGTCGGTTCTGAACTCGCAAAGCTTTTTTCGGATCATGCGGCTAACTATGCAAAAATCAGGGAAGGTGTGGAGGTCAGATCCATAAAGAAGACCGCAAGCGGATTCGATATAGAGACCAGCGACGATACCTATCATGCGAAGTATGTTGTGATTACGACAGGAACAACGCATAAGCATCTTGGCGTTAAAGGTGAATCTGAATACTTTGGAAAGGGGACCTCTTACTGTTCCACATGTGATGGATACCTGTTCAAGGGAAAGCGAGTCGTTGTTATAGGTGGAGGAAATTCAGGAGCCATAGCGGCCATATCCATGAGCGAATATGTGAAAGATGTAACTATAATCGAATACATGCCCAAATACATGTGCGAAAATGCCTACGTACAGGAGATCAAGAGCAGGAAGATACCATATATTATGAATGCACAGGTAACTGAGATTGTGGGGGATGGAAAGAAAGTAACAGGTGTTAGATACAAAGACAGAACAAGTGGAGAGGAAAAGGTCATTGAAACAGACGGAGTCTTTGTGTACGTCGGCCTGATCCCACAGACATCCTTCTTGAAGGACAGCGGCGTAAAGTTGGATGAAAGAGGCTACATAGTCGTAGACTCCAGACAGAGGACAAGCGTCCCAGGCATCTACGCTGCCGGAGACGTCACCTCTGGAAGTTTCGCCCAGATAGCTTCAGCGGTGGGTGACGGCTGCAAGGCGGCACTCTCAATGTATTCCGATTCCATATCAAGAAAGTAGAGATCCGCCGACGATACCACCGCTCAAAGTTAGAATTCAAACAATATAAATATGTACCTATATTTTTTGAAACGGATCATCGATTCGATATATCCAATTTTATAGGAAATTTATGTTTCTATAAGAACTGTAAAACTCCCATCCTTGACCATGATGTACTCGAACTTCCACCAATGATAGAATTTAATGAAAAATTATTCAAGACTTATAAGAATGGCCCTAGTAAAGCTCGAATACAAGCCTGTGTGCACTATTGATAGATCCTGAATGAATTAGATGTCTGGGCTGAGATCTCTTCGTTGAAAGTAAGTTCGGAAGATTCAAGTTAATAATGGCTCGCGCAATACTTGTCTTCTTTCAATTTCTTCACGCTGATGAAACGGTTATTTCACCGTACATCCCGTGTTCGGCGTGTCCTGGATATGTGCATATGTACCACAGAGTCCCTGTCTGGGCGAAACTGAAATCATAGACATAATAGGCAAAATGGCCTTCAGATTGGGGTGGTAGATATGGCATCATTGACCCCATTTCACCCATGTTCCCCATGATCGTATAGCCATACGGCGGAGCCACATCGGTTATGACAAAGTTATGATAAGAGTCCGTGTCTACATTGACTGCATAGAACCTTACAAGACTTCCGACTCTTATTATAAGATGAGGATTATACAGTCCAAAAATTTCAAAGCTGTACATGCTGGGAGAATTCATTGGCCCGAGCATCACGAGGATCGTTGCACTGCTGTTTATGAATATCTCATTTGAATCCGGCAGAACACTAATGTTGCTGGTGGTAGCGTTCAGTGCTTCTAACTGTGATGCGCTTAGATACCTGGTTTCAGTTGTTCTTCGATGCTCGATGATGATCGAAGCGGTTAGAAGCAGAAGAACAACTATAAGAATTCCGATAATAATTGTTGTTCTGCTTTTCTCCAAATAGACGCCTCCGGTAGAACGATCCTAAACGTTTATATAATAACATCCTGTGCATTTTGCATTGATGGATGAGGCATCTCTACCATTATTTAAAAAATGACGGGATCATTCCGATCCGATTATGCGCCAGCACATGCCGAATCGCTAATCATGTATGGCCGTTCCCATCACTTGGCTGACTTACACAAATCCAGTGATCTTCATTATCTCGACTATAACCACTATGACAAATATTGAACCTATGGCCTCATAAACCAAACTTTCCCTTATTTTGTTGGCTGTTGTCGAGAAAAAATAACCTGAGATAAGCGAAATCGATCCTATTATGGCTGCATCTAAGAGGGATATCCTTCCCACAATGATATACCCAGCTGATCCGCTCAGAGCAGAAAAGATCATTGCAAGCGTAGCCGTCCCGACCATCTTTTGAGCACTAAGCGAAAATAACAGCATAAGTATACCTATGAACATTATTCCGCCACTCGTACCCAGTGTTCCAGTTAGTATGCCTACTGGTATGCTAAGAAGAAATGCGAGAAGAAAATGCGATCTGGTGTTGTCTGCGCTCTTCTTTTCCTTTATGTTAATTCCATGGCCCCTCGCTCTTCTGAACATCTGCACAGCAAGCGCCATGGTCAGTATTGAAAAGGCTATCTCAAGCGGGGTTTCTGACACGCTTATGGCTATCCTTATTCCTATCTGAGTTCCAAGCAGTGCACCAAGTCCCATTATCAATGCCGGGGCTATGGCTATGTTCTTGTTTCTAAAATAGACGTAGATGACAGTTGAAGTTGTTATCACGTCAACTAGAAGACTTGTTCCCACGGAATCCTGAAATGTAAGGCCCATGAGACTCAGAGCCGGTACAACGATCAAAACACCGCTGCTTCCTGTTATTCCTGTGAGAGCACCAACTGAAATACCGATCAGAATCAATAGAAGTAATAAAGGCATAGCCCCACATCAAATCATCCTAATTAATCATGTTCAAATCTTATTATATTGCAGAAACGAAACATTTGCCTTCATGAATGTGGAAAATAAGGAAAAGCTTATCAATCGTTAGAATATTACGATTTCCAATTTGTTGTTCTGATGTGATGGCCGGGGTGGGGTAGTGGCTATCCTTGGGGACTGTGGATCCCCGGACCCGGGTTCGATTCCCGGTCCCGGCCCTAAAGTTCAGAATATCATTGCATGGAATTTTTAAGGTCAAATTGCATAATATCAATATGACCCCTTCCGTAAACTCCAAGAGAGCTCTATTTATAACGTCAGCTTTGGCCATAATATCTGCATGGATCACGATTTTGGCTTCGATCATGTTTAATCCATGGTTTTCTGTCACTCATAATGCATTGAGTGATCTCGGTGGAGGAAACCTAGTTCAGAATGGGCATCCAGCCCCAACCTTTCCCTTCATCTATAATGATGGAATGATTTTAACTGGCCTTTTTATAGGTGTATTTTCATCGTTTGGAATATTATATTCAAAGAACAAGGTCGAAACTTCTGGGCTTTCTTTCTTCATAATATCTGGGCTATTCCTCGCCCTGATAGGTATATATCATGAGGGTACTTATCCGCATAATTTCGTTTCCATATGGTTCTTCATACTATCGAGTATCTCATTTTTTACCATTAGTCTGTCCAGAGTGATGACGAAGAATTATAGAAGCGGTCTCTCTTCAATTATTATAATCATGGTTTCTTGGTTCATAGAGCATGCTGTTAAATGGGGTTCAGTTGCTGAAAGCGAAATATTCGGAATAATCGTGATAGATCTCATAGTTATAATATATGTGATGACTTGGAAGTAAACATATGTCTGTGTTCACCTATTTTTCAGGTCTGTCGTTATGAATCATGAAGAACACGCTATTTAAAAGATAAGTTAGGAGTTTAGGGGAAGCTGTAAATTTCAACCTCTTCGGACATGAGATACA
>NZ_JAGDXM010000036.1 GCF_023256435.1 Thermoplasma sp.
GATGTCCGGAAAGGCAGATGTCTCTTCGATGAAAGGAAGATCCGATGCTTTAGCTGAGGGGTAGCTCACAATTCTTTTTCTAGAATATTTTTTGTTTATCCATTTTTCGATCTATTCCTCATCATAAATATTCCAGTATCTCCATCCAACGATTCTTTCGCAACTTCAATCAGGGCATCTGCATCTTCAGCTGCCAATTTTTTGACTGTGATAGCCCCCTAGGCTGACGACTTAGGTTATATTTCAGAAACGGTTATACCTTTTAATATAATAAAGGGATAGAACTGAGTTCATGAAGAGCTTCTTGGATTGGGAATTGGAGCTTCACAGTAAGGTGGAGGAGGTTAACGAGAAACTCCTTGATACGGTTAGAAGTGAGGAGCCTGATTTAGACAGAATGGCTAGATATACCATTGAAGCCGGGGGAAAACGTTTTCGGCCATTGCTTACAATACTTGCCTACGAATCCAGCACCGATGAGCCTTATTTTAAGATTCTGGATCTGGCAGCGGGATATGAACTCATTCATACTGCCAGCTTGATACATGATGATATAATAGATAACTCGCCCATGAGAAGGGGAAGACCAACATTGAGTTATAAGGAAGGAATAAACAATGCAATAGTGGTAGCCGATTATCTGTTTGCCAAGGCCTATGAACTCGGATCCAGATACGGTCCAGTTGTATCTAAGGTTATGGCAGATGCATCCAGCAGACTGGCCGAGGGCCAGATTCTGGAAGCATTCAACCTTGGAAATCTCAATATTAAAGAGGAGACCTATTACAAGATAATAGAGAATAAGACAGCTCACTTTTTTGAAGCCTGCGCCAAGGGAGCTACGATAGCTGCAAATGCCGATCTAAACACAAGAAATATGCTTTCTGGCTTTGCATTCAATCTCGGCATGGCATTCCAGGTGACAGACGACATTCTGGATATAACTGGAGATGATAAGTATACAGGGAAACCAACATTCGTAGATATAAAGCATGATGCGCTCACGCTTCCTATAATCTATGCGTTGCATAATTCTGAACAGGCTGACAGGGAGAAGATCATAGGAATGATCAATGGCAGCATAGAGATAGATAAGGATCTGCTCAAGAAAATATTTCTGAGAAGCGGATCACTGGATTATTCGTTTGGCATAGCTAAGCGCTTCATAACAACCGCAATGGAATATCTGAAAGGTGTGACAAGATCGCCGGACATAGACCTGTTGATGGAACTTGCCCTGATGGTCATAGATAGAATAGAGATCTACAGATGACGGAAAAATTTGGATCATATTCAATAAGGCATGATTGTCCATGCGAAATTTCGGGTGTTTTCCCCTCTTCAGAAATGGTTTGGATATATGTATGAAAAATGAGGTAGTGATATGAGACCAAGAATACTGTTATATACAGGAAAAGGTGGAGTTGGAAAGACGTCCATAGCAGCAGCAACTGGTGCATTGCTGTCCTCAAAGGGACACAAGACGCTGATCATTTCGACAGATCCGGCTCACAGCCTTGGTGACGCTTTCGGTATGGAGATAGGTCATAGTGTGAAGCAGCTTGGAGAAAATCTGTATGGCCAGGAAGTGAGTGTTGTCCAGTCCATAAACGAACACTGGGGTGAGCTGAAGGATTATCTGAGATCGCTGTTCCTCTCGCAGGGTCTAGATCCGGTTTCGGCAGATGAGATAGCCACGCTTCCAGGTTTTGAAGAGGCCTCTGAGCTTTTGTATCTGAGAAACTATTATTACGATGAGGAATATGATACGATAATAATGGACAGCGCGCCCACAGGTGCTGCCCTGCAGTTGCTATCATTCCCTGAGGTGATGACATGGTACATGGACAAGCTTTTCCCCATAAGCAGAAAAACTGCGAGGGTAGCACGTCCTTTATTGAAGCCCTTTGTCGATATACCACTGCCTGAGGATGCGGTCTTTGAAAACATAGATCTGCTCTACAGGCAGCTCACTGACATAAGGAAAATACTGACGAACAACGACGTTACGTCCATTCGCCTTGTGACCAATCCGGATAACATGTCTTACAGCGAAACAAAGCGTGCCTATACCTATCTTCTGCTATATGGATACCCAGTTGACGCGGTGATAATTAACAAGATACTCAGCGATGAAACTGGAGATTTCTTCGAAAAGATGAGAGGAAGTCAGAAGGATATAATAACTGAGATGGAAAATTCGTTTGTGGACATCAAAATATTCAAGGCTAGGTTGTTGCAGGAGGAACCTATAGGGATAAAGAAGCTGGTTGAGCTTGGAAAGCTCATATATGGTGACGAAGATCCATATAAGGTTTTCTACAAGGGCACGCCTATAAAATACACAAAGAATGGGGACAGATACCTGCTCAAGATAAAGATGCCATTTGCTGAAAAGGAAAAGCTCAACTTGTTCAACCACGGAGGGGAGCTAACAATAGAGATAGCGAACTGGAAGAGGGTATTCTATCTCCCAGAATCTATCTCCGATAAGAGGCCTGTATCGGCGGAATATTCAAATGGATATTTGAATGTAATACTTGAGTGATCAGATGGACATAGAGATAACTATAAAGGTATCGAAAAAAACCTACGAAAGGCTGGAACGCCTATTCTACCTTGCCACGCTCCCCAAAAATTTCCAGGAATTTCAGAAGGAGATCAGGAAAGAAACCGCTCAAAAGCGCGAGAGCGAAAAAGATAAATTCAGAAAGATTGAGATAAAATAGCCAGTATTCAATTGTGAATAACGCTGAAAATTAATATACATTTTTTCACTACTATCGATATGAAGGCGCTTATAGAGGAAGATCTGTTTTCAAAGATAGGGATCAGTGAGGTAAATTCTGGAGTATATGATGGGGCCTGGGCCAATCCATCTGGCAAGATGTTGACAGTGCGGAGCCCGATTGACGGAAGCGAAATCGCCAAGATATCGCTGGCCACCAGGCAGGATTATGACAGAATGGTCTCAAAGGCCATAGAGGAGTTCAAGAAATGGAGAATGATCCCGGCACCAAAGCGGGGACTAATAATAAGAGAGATAGGCGAGGAGCTAAGAAAGGAAAAGAAGAACCTTGGAAAGATCGTGACGATAGAGGCCGGCAAGACACCATCCGAGGGAGAAGGAGAGATACAGGAAATGATAGATATATCGGATCTTGCGCTGGGCCTCTCAAGGCAGCTTTACGGTCTCACCATTGCCAGCGAGCGTCCATATCACAGGATGTACGAGCAGTGGGTACCGCTTGGTCCTATTGCAGTCATAACTTCATTCAATTTCCCAGCATCGGTATGGTCATGGAATGCATTCATTGCAGCAGTCGATGGAGATGTTGTGATCTGGAAGCCATCCTCTAAGGCGGCGCTAACAGCTGTAGCCGTCATGAAGGTGATCGAAAGGGTTTTGAAGAGGAACAATGCGCCCAACATATTCTTCCTGCTTGTAAGCTCGGGTTCCGAGGGTGGAGACTGGATAACGAACGATCCAAGGATACCTCTCGTTTCATTCACAGGATCTGTGCCGGTTGGAAAGAAGATCTCAGAAAACGTTGCAAAGAGACTTGGGAAGAGCATACTTGAGCTGGGAGGAAACAATGGTGCAATAGTTTCCGATAAGGCGGATATAGATCTGGCGCTTAGAGGTGTGGTTTTCGGTGCACTGGCCACTGCCGGGCAGCGCTGCACCACCACCAGGCGCGTAATTGTGCATGAGAAGATATACGACGAATTCCTGGAGAAACTAAAGAACGCATATTCAACCATAAAGGTCGGGGACCCCAGAGATAAGGGCGTGCTGGTTGGCCCACTCATCGATGAGGATGCGGTGCGCGATTACGAAAATGCAATTGACGCAGCTATAAAACAGGGTGGGAGGCTCGTATATGGTGGTAAAAGGATCAATCTGAAAGGCTACGAGGGCGGCCATTACGTCATGCCAACAATAATAGAGGCAAAACCAGATATGCCAATCGTCAAGGAGGAGACGTTTGCACCAATTCTCTATGTGATGAAGTACCGCACCATAGAGGAGGCTCTTGAGATTCACAACTCGGTTCCACAGGGTCTGTCGTCATCCATATTCACGACTGATCTACGGGAGGAAGAGGCCTTCCTGTCTCCATATGGATCGGATTGTGGGCTTGCGAACGTCAACACAAGCACCGCTGGTGCCGAGATAGGCGGTGCCTTTGGAGGAGAGAAGGATACCGGAGGAGGAAGGGAGAGCGGAAGCGATGCCTGGAAGTACTATATGAGGAGGCAGACCGTTACGAAGAACTGGGGCCAGACGCTTCCTCTGGCGCAGGATGTGGTCTTCGAGTTCTAAGGCCACCGCATCTGTCCTTCCATTGGCATGCGAACATCGCATGCCCCTCATTTTATTGTTTTATGAAGCGATCCACATAATAGAGCCGTTTAAAATTTTTCATAGATCATGCGGGCTTTACCCTGCTGATATGAAATGCATCATTTTCCCATGAACACCGGTCTCCTTTTATCTCTGAATGCGGCAACGCCCTCTACGAAGTCATGCGTTGAGGCAAGCTTTGACTGTTCCTCCGCCTCGAGCTCCAGGAATTCTTCGAAGTCAAAGTAAAGCGATCTGTTTATGAGGATCTTCCCGGTCGAATAGGCAGCAAAAGGACCATGGGATATGATATTCGCCGTATTCCTTGCCTCAGATAATGGATCCTCTGCCAACTCCAGCAATCCGGCTTTTTCAGCACACTCCGCCGAAAATTCGCCTCCTAGGAGCAGATGTCTGCTGAAGCGGCCTCCCGAACGTCTTGTGATTATATAACTCAATCCAGTATCTGGAGCAAGTCCAATACCCTGAAAAGCGAGGATGAACCGGCTTCTTGGCGATGCATATACAAGATCGCATATGAACGCCAGACTTATGCCAGCACCGGCAGTAATACCATCGATTGCACTTATGAATATCTTTCTGCTGTTTCTGATCTTTCTGGCTATAATGTGGAAAGAATCCTTTAGATCGGATCTCAGAATTTTCTGCGTTATCTCATCTGGAGCATCGTTCAGATCTGCACCGGCCGAAAATGAATTGCCGGAACCTGTTATTATCACGACCCTCACGGATTCATCTTGATCTGCGCGGTCGATAGCGTTTATCAGTTCTGATCTTGTTTCGGCGTTTAGTGCGTTCATTCTTTCTGGTCTATTTATGGTTATAATAGTTACAGAATTATCTCGTTCTGTGTTGATGTATCGATATTGCATGCATGAATGATAGCACACTTCATATTAAGATATAGAAGAACCTAAGGATATGAATTCTTCAATGGAGAATTTGTATCATTAAACGAACATGAAAAAATTAACTATAATTGGTATGATGCGTTATTCATGGATTTGAAGGGGAAAGTGGCCGTTGTAACTGGTTCAGGAAGGGGCATAGGGAGAGAGATTGCAGTATATCTGGCTAGGCATGGGGCAACAGTTGTAGTAAACGTGAAGAAGAGAATTGAGGAAGGCAACGAAACGCTTGCAGAGGTGAAGAAATACAGCGATGGTATGATGGTTCAGGCCGATGTATCGAGCCGGTCTGGAGCAAAGTTGCTTGCGGATCAAACTCGCAGGCAATACGGAAGATGCGACATACTGATCAATAATGCTGGGTTGGGCATAGGTATGCCATTTCTGGAATGCGATGACAGGCTCATAGAAAAGATGATCTCTTCAAATTACCTCTCTGCAGTCTACTGCACTCAGGAGTTCTCGGAGATAATGCCAGAAGGCAGCTCGATAATAATGATGGCATCGTTTGCAGGCATTAGACCAATGATGTATCTGTCGCTGTACGGAAGCCTTAAGGCAGCCATAATGAAGCTCACCGAGTATCTTGCCCTTGAGTTGAGGTCAAGACGTATAAGGGTCAATGCACTGGCCCCGTCGATCGTAAAGACAAAGATGGGCGAGAGCCTCTTAGATTATCTGCACATGACAGAGGAAGAATACGCATCAAAGCACACGCTAACTAGCAGCATAATATATCCTGAGGAGATCGCAGGTGCAATAGGTTTTCTTTTGGAATCTCCAAATATAACTGGCCAGACTCTGGTCATTGACTCCGGTCAGTCGCTGATCGGGGATCTATTCATGTAGAATTTTTATCAAAATGTGAGATGAAATATATGGTGTGAAGTCATCAACGGGCATCCGGCTGGAATGTATATTTCCAGGAATGCCGATCACCTATCTAGTTTTTCCTTAAGTCCGGATGCATAGAGCGCCAGATCTTTGCTTCCGTCGTAGATGTAGGATCTATAAAGTTCAAGGATGCTGGCCTCTATTGATCCCTCCGCGTGGATCATGGCCGTGGAGAAGAGTGCTCCGAAGGATGAGATGATCTCCTTTGTCAGAGAGATGATCCTCGATCTCGTGACGGCATCCGTCCCCTTTTTGCCCATCATGTATTTGCTGAGATATTTCATCTCATCAGGATTTTCAAAGTCTTTCGAGGATGGAAGCGTGGCAGCCAGGCCACCGGCTACATCCACAAGGTGCTTTATGACATCCATATAATTCTCGTTCGCCACAAGTTTTCCAACATTCGTAATCACCTTATCGGGTATCTGGATTCCAGTTGCAGGATCTGCCTTTGATTCATATGCAGCCAGATAACCTGTGCTTCT
Organism: Thermoplasma sp.; assembly: GCF_023256435.1. GTDB lineage: Archaea > Thermoplasmatota > Thermoplasmata > Thermoplasmatales > Thermoplasmataceae > Thermoplasma. The sequence continues at coordinate 6,657 of NZ_JAGDXM010000036.1, forward strand.
AAGCAGCTCTTTATACTTTATAATTTCAACGACATCCCTCCTGATATGCGATTTGTCGTCCACACCATTGAATTCAGCCAGCAATTTTCCAAGCCCAACTAGCAGGTCAGCCATCCCCGTTCTGTAGGCTATGGCGGTGAATCTGTGAAATGTGGGAAACATTACAGCCAAGAGGCCCGCATACTGCCATTCCCCTGCCAGAAATACCCTATCCCATGGTACAAAGACGTCGTCAAAGATCGTGATGGATTCGGTCTCAACATTCTCCCTTCCCATAATGAACCATGGATCATCGTTGGCAGATTCTACAGCCTTCTCCGGTTTTGATATCATTTTGAGTCCTTTGGCATTTGCTGGTACCGCAAAAGCCACAGCATAGTCCGCATCATCCTTGGTCATTGCCCTGGTCGGGATAACTATGATCTCATTGGCCACAGGCCCCTGCGTTGTATGTGCCTTTGCACCTCTCACAACTATGCCATCATTGCTGCGCTTTACAATATGCACATACATATCGGGATCAGACTGTTCACTTGGTCTTAATGAGCGATCCCCCTTCATATCTGTCTGGGCCACGGCGAGTGCCAGATCATTTTCTGCTACATACCTATAAAATTTTTCAATCCGATTAAAATAGGTTGTTCCTAGCCGGGAATCGATCTCTTTTGCCGTTATCAAAAGCGCGAAAATTGCGTCTGATCCTATTGCCTGAATTATATTGAATGTACCTCTGCCCATCCTTGTCGTTTTGTATATCAGATTGAATCTGTCAAGTAGATCCTCAGTTTTCCTCGGAATCTTATAGAAACTGCTTATCTCTCCATACTCCGGATCCTGATATACCAGCATATCCCTGTATTTCTCATCGTGTTGCCATTTGTAGATAAGTGAGGCGTGCTTTACAGCAGTTCCCAGTTGAGGATGATCTGCAACGTTCCTAACGCTCATTCCCTTATAGTAGACGACCCTCCCATCATCGAGGCTTTTAAGATAACGATCGACGTCGTATATAGACATAATGTATCATATTATCATGTTAGGATAAGGCTTAAACCTTCTTGTCCGCATTATCTGAAGAAATATTGTATCTTTATGCTGCCAGAATTTCACCGTGACATAATTTATTCGCATTTCCATGGCTATAATACGGACATCACCGATCATGATATGCTTCTGTTAAGCGTTTCATATCCTTTGGAATACCATACGATGGATCCGATAAGTCCAACAGACCATGCGGCGGTGGCAAAGATCATATAGTTGTAAACGGATATACCGGAAAGTGCGAATATCGAGATTATGTAGAGAGAGTAAGCCACACCCCTAACGGTTGCTATCCCAAGACCGCGGTATCTCGTAACAAAGAGTTCAGGTTGCAGGATCTCCCTGACCGCCCAACCAAGCTCTCCGAAGAACGCGTTCACCACGAGGAGGATCACAAAGACATCAAACGGTAGCCTAAAGTAAATGTAAAGCAAAAATACCGCCATGGAAACCGTCCCTCCAGCGTATGCCATGACCGAAAGCATCCTTCTGCCTATCCTGTCTACAAAAACAAGAATGGCATAGCCGAAAACGGCCTCACCAAGTCCATATATGAAAGGTATGAGGGAGGTATATTTTGGATATTCATATGGACCAAGAATATCAGCCACAAGCGCGAATGTCAGTACTATTGTTATGGCGAAAAGCATTAGAACCATGATGGGGACGGGTGAACCAAACCTCTGATCTGTGAGCTCAGCATAATGCGAGGAGACAAAGGACCATCTCAGGCTCTCTGGCAGTTTCAGGCGAGTCACTATGGCTATGATCACGCCTGATAAACTCATCGCCAGAAAGATCATCTTCTCTGTGAATATACTGTAGCCAGCTACGATAAATACAGCAGAAATAGCTGCAACTCCTGCATTTGCGCTGTTGGAAACCAGGACAAGAACCTTACCTCTGTATCTGATGGGGAACTGTTCTGCTAAGAATGCAAGAGATACTGTTTCTTCACCGCCAAACCCGAATTCCGCTAGGAATATGGATGCTAGTATTTCGATGAAATTTGTAGATAATATTATGCCTATTATTCCGGCGATTCCTGAGGTTATGGTGGTGATGAAGAGTTTCTTCCTGCCAATCTTATCCGAGAGGTATCCAAGTATGAGATTCCCGGCAAGGAGTCCAGCTGGGGACGACACCAATACATAGATATCATTGGATGGGCTTATAAATGGCCATTGAGTGACTAGCGGGGCCGTGACCAAAAGTAAACCCCAGACGAAGAAACCGGATATCATTGTCAGGGCCATTATAGTATGCGTTCTGTTCCATCGTGCACTGTCCAAGAAATTCTTAACATCATTATAGGTTGAAAATTCTACATCTTTTTCCATAACTTTCCCTCCGCCGGTATTACCCGGATCAGGTTCAAGGGGTCGATCCTTCTGGATCCTCTCAGCCCTTCACGGAGCTCCCCCATTCTTATGCTTAATTTTAATGCGATATTATAATGTTATGTTGCTTTCGCCATGCCTGTGAAATAGTTCATGCTTCAGGCATTTTCAATGAAGATGATGTATATGATAAAGAAGACCTATTTCAGATCTAATATCTCACCGCTGTCGCTCTCCTCAATCCGTTGTTCATCCCCGGGTTTCCAGTATGGCTCCCGGAGCGCTACGGCTTTCCTAAAGAGATCCTTAAGGACGTTTTCGTCAGTTATACCCTTGAATGGAATGTTCGTATCGGATCTCATAAGACATGTTTTGAATTCACCGCGAGAAGTGATTCTGAGCCGTGTGCAGTGAGCGCAGAAATCAGGATTCCGCTGAGGTTTTACAAATTCAACCTTCACAAGCCCCGCATTGCTTCTGATCAGATACCTCGGTCTGTTGTGCAGATCGTTGTATTCCACATCTATTGATCTTTTCCTTATCTCCTCCTCTATTGGGTTGAGGCTAACGTGATATTTTCTGTATTCTTCGGAATATTCCCCCTCTCTATCGGTCTCATATTCTATGAGTTGCAGTATCGCGTTGTTTTCCGCAGCGATTTCCAGCATTCTTGGTATATCCTTCACGTTGAGATCCTTTAGAACCACAAAATTGATCTTCACGGGAGTAAGTTTTGCATCGTTGGCTGACCTCACAGCTTCCATAACGCGCTTCAGCATCCATGTTCCAGTTATGAAATGAAACCTTTCATCATCCGGCGAATGCAATGATATATTGACCCTATCGAGGCCAGCTGCCTTGAGATCCTTCGCAATCTTTGGAAGCATTGTGCCGTTGGTTGTCATAGATATGTTACCAGTAATGTGTCTTCTGATCCTCTCTATTATCTCAACAATATCTGGCCTGAGAGTTGGTTCTCCTCCCGTTATCTTGATCTTGTTCACTCCGAAATCATGCGATATCTTCACTATTCTTTCGATCTCATCCGGTGTAAGTTCCTCACCGTTGATATCAGTACCCTCCATATGACAGAAGAAACATTTGAAATTGCACGTAGTGTTAAGCTGGATTCTGAGACTCAACACCGGTCTTCCGTATCTGTCAAATAATGGCATTTGAAATATAGAGTGATTTAACGTTAATAACCTTATCCTGAATCGAAGACGACAAATTTGGATCTTGTATCTGAAGTTCACATGACTTGAAATTCGGCACGGTTATAAGCGAAATTGGAAGTTTGAGGGAAATGATAAAACTCAGACCTCAACAGGAAAATATACTGGTCTGTCACAATGGATGGATTTATACCCCACGAAAGTCAAGTGGGATAATTCGTGAATGATATCTGTGCGATCCGAATTTACATCTGTGAATATAGCGATGTATGGACTATACGGAATATACCATTACGGGAAAATTAGCAAGAAAGCTCCGACCTTCAGTGAGGAGATGAATTGGGAAAAGTACATAAATGCAGGGCTAATAGTATGCATGGAGAGTCCTGTGGATAAGTCCTTCGAAGAAGGCATGCAGGATACTTCCATACAAAAACCAGTAGAGTACTGGTTTGGAATGCCTCCACAATCTTTCCCAAGCATTGTGGGCAAAAAGCACATCCAAATTGCATGCAGACAGGGATGCATGCAAGCGAAGCACTGATACCACTCAAAGGGGCAGCGTTCAGGACAGGAACGACCATGAAACTCAAGGATGGAGGATCTGCAAAACGCTCCCAGACCGTGAGGGATGATGGAGTAACGGGAAGCAAAAGTAGAACCTCCGAAGCTTCAGCGAGGAGAGCATGTCAGAAGCAGATATCTTCTTATTGAAAAAAATTCGAAGATTCAGATGAGGAGTGGATCACCCAGTGAAGAGCCGTGGCTTAGATTTGCAAGTATCTTCTTTCGTAATATTGCCTTCTGATGATCACCAATTCGATTCCGAAGCGAATTTGTATCGTTGTCTGCGGTCATAGATGTAAGCCCACGAAAAAGCTAAATAAGGATCAATATATTAGGGTTCAAACTGCGAGATATTGGTAATTCTCGAGTATTGATAAAAAAAGGTGAAAATAATGGCAAGTCAGAAACCACACCTAAATCTGATAACGATAGGTCATGTAGATCATGGAAAATCTACATTGGTAGGACGGCTACTATACGAGCACGGCGAGATTCCGGCACATATTATAGAAGAGTATAGAAAGGAAGCCGAGCAGAAGGGTAAGGCAACCTTTGAATTTGCTTGGGTCATGGACAGATTCAAGGAAGAGAGGGAGAGAGGAGTTACTATCGATCTTGCGCACAGGAAGTTCGAGACAGACAAATACTACTTTACGCTGATCGATGCTCCTGGACACAGAGACTTCGTCAAAAACATGATCACAGGTACAAGTCAGGCGGATGCTGCAATTCTCGTCATATCAGCCAGAGAAGGAGAAGGTGTGATGGAGCAGACCAGGGAACACGCATTCCTGGCAAGGACACTTGGTGTTCCGCAGATGGTTGTAGCCATAAACAAGATGGATGCCACAAGCCCACCGTACAGCGAGAAGAGATACAATGAGGTAAAGGCCGACGCTGAAAAGTTGCTCAGATCCATAGGTTTCAAGGATATTTCATTCGTGCCCATAAGCGGTTACAAGGGCGATAACGTTACGAAGCCCAGCCCGAACATGCCATGGTATAAAGGCCCAACGCTTCTCCAGGCACTGGATGCATTCAAAGTACCTGAGAAGCCGATAAATAAGCCTCTCAGGATTCCAGTTGAGGATGTGTATTCAATTACCGGTATAGGTACAGTGCCTGTCGGTAGAGTGGAAACCGGCGTTTTGAAGCCCGGCGACAAGGTCATATTCCTGCCTGCAGATAAGCAGGGAGATGTCAAATCCATAGAGATGCATCATGAGGCTCTGCAGCAGGCTGAGCCAGGAGACAATATAGGTTTCAACGTGAGAGGTATTGCGAAGAACGACATCAAGAGGGGAGACGTATGCGGGCATCTAGATTCACCGCCAACAGTCGTTAAGGCATTCACGGCTCAGATAATAGTACTGAACCATCCAAGTGTCATAGCTCCAGGTTACAAGCCTGTCTTCCACGTTCACACCGCACAGGTTGCCTGCAGGATAGATGAGATTGTTAAAACTCTGAATCCTAAGGATGGTACAACCCTCAAGGAGAAGCCAGACTTCATCAAGAATGGAGATGTAGCCATAGTGAAGGTAATACCGGACAAGCCACTCGTCATTGAAAAAGTTTCAGAAATACCCCAGCTTGGCAGGTTTGCCGTTCGTGACATGGGACAAACCGTGGCAGCTGGTCAGTGCATAGATCTGGAAAAGAGGTAATTCTATGGTCTCCTATAAGGCAAGGATCTCACTGAGTGGCACTGAACATAGGGTGGTTGACAGAGTATGCAATGAGATCAAGGAGATAGCAAGCAGGACCGGCGTGGAGATACACGGCCCAATGCCACTGCCAACCAAGAGGCTCGTGGTTCCCGTCAGGAAGAGCCCTGACGGTGAAGGTACGAACACATGGGATCACTGGGAGATGAGAATTCATAAGAGGCTGATAGATGTTGACGCTGACGAGAGGACACTCCGTCAGCTTATGAGGATCCCAATTCCTGATGGAGTACAGATTGAAATTCAGATCAAAAGTTAATTTTTTAATTTTTAATAAATTAAATTCGGGTGTTTATTTATGGGAAGAAAGGAAGACAATATAGAGAAGGCTCTTAAAATTGTAGAGCATACGGAACTTGTAAGAAATATAGGTATAGTTGCCCATATCGATCACGGTAAGACCACGCTCAGCGATAACCTTATCGCTGGTGCTGGCATGATGAGTGAGGAGCTGGCCGGAAAGCAGCTGGTTCTGGATTATGATGAGCAGGAACAGGCAAGAGGCATAACGATAAATGCTGCAGTAGCCTCCATGGTTCACTCCTTCCAGGGTAAGGAATATCTGATCAATCTTATTGATACGCCTGGTCATGTGGACTTCGGAGGAGACGTTACAAGAGCTATGAGGGCTGTGGATGGCGTCATTGTAGTTGTGGACTCAGTTGAGGGTGTCATGCCACAGACTGAGACCGTTATAAGGCAGGCCCTCAGAGAGCACGTTAAGCCGGTCCTCTTCATAAACAAGATAGACAGGCTGATAAACGAACTAAGACTGAACAGCGATGAGATGCAGAAGCGTTTCACAAAGATAATAACTGATGTAAACAGGCTAATTACGAAATACGCGCCTCCTGAATTCACGAAGGACTGGCAGGTATCCGTGCAGGATGGGCGTGTCGCCTTCGGTTCAGCTTACAACAACTGGGCTATATCAATACCTTCTATGGCTGAAACTAAGATAACGTTCAAGGACATCGTTGAATATGTGAAGAATGGAAAGCAGAAGGAACTTGCGCAGAAAAACCAGCTGCATAAGATAATACTGAACATGGTCATAAGGCATCTGCCGGATCCAAAGACCGCTCAATCCTATAGGATAAAGCAGATTTGGAAGGGAGACCTCGATTCTGAGGTTGGAAAGGCCATGATTAACTGTGATTTCAGGGGTCCAGTGGCCATGATGGTGACGAAGATCATCATAGATCCACATGCCGGAGAAATAGCCATAGGAAGATTGTTCAGCGGCACCGTTAGGAAAGGTACCGATCTATACATATCTGGAGCTGGAAAAGGCAAGGTGCAAACTCTGGCAATGATGGTTGGTCCAGACAGGATACCTGTGGATGAAGTAACAGCAGGAAACATAGCGGCTATAGTGGGCCTTAAAGGAGCGATCGCAGGAGCCACAGTCTCATCTCTTGAAAACATGGTTCCATTCGAGCCTATGATACATTACTCCGAGCCCGTGGTTACGCTTGCCATAGAGGCAAAGCATACTGCAGATCTGCCGAGACTTATAGAGGTTCTGAGAGATATATCAAAGGCCGATCCGTCCATACAGGTTGATATAAATCAGGAGACGGGTGAGCACCTGATATCTGGCATGGGTGAGCTCCATCTTGATGTGACGCTTTACAGGATAAAGAATGACTACAAGGTCGAGGTAGAAACCTCCGATCCAATAGTGGTTTACAGAGAAACCGTTGAGAAGAAGGGCGGACCATTTGAAGGAAAGTCTCCAAATAAGCATAACCGTTTCTACTTTGAAGTGGAACCTTTGAAGCCAGAAGTGATACAGGCAATTGAAGATGGCGATATACCGCAGGGATCGAAGTTCAAGGATAAGAAATCCCTGATCGAGTTGCTGGTCAGCAAGGGTATTGACAGGGAGGAGGCTAGAGGACTAGTCTGCGTAGAGGGCACCAACATCATGTTCGACGTGACGAGAGGTATTCAGTACCTGGATGAAACCATGGAACTGCTGATAGAAGCATTCGTTGAGGTCATGAATAGAGGTCCACTGGCCAATGAGAAGGTCTTCGGAGTCAAGGCAAGGCTCGTCGACGCCAAGCTGCACGAGGACAGTATTCATAGAGGCCCAGCTCAGGTCATTCCTGCGGGAAGAAATGCGATATACGGTGCGATGTGCGAGGCAAAGCGCGTGCTTCTTGAGCCTGTTCAGAGAGTATTCATAAATGTACCGCAGGAGGAGATGGGCGCAGCCATAAATGAGATACAGCAGAGGCGCGGTATAATCGAGGACATGAAGCAGGAAGGCGAGGAAATATCGCTCACTGCAAAGGTTCCGGTCGCCGGCATGTTCGGATTCGCATCCGCCATAAGGGGTGCAACCGGAGGAAAGGTTCTCTGGAGCTTCGAGAACGCCGGTTACCAGAAAGTGCCGCCTGAGTTGCAGGATTCTATAGTGAGATCCATCAGGGAAAGGAAGGGTCTTAGGCCAGAACCATACGATGCGGATTATTACGCATCTATGTGATCATTTTTATTTTTCACAAAATTTTCTTTTATTTTGTTTATCCAGGGAAGCACATCCGTTATGAACGAAGGGCCATGATGCGCGAAGAAATCGTATTTTGAAGGTGTCACATAAACATTTCCATTTCTATACGCCTTCATCTCAGTCCAGCCTCTCTCCTTCATAATGCTCTCTACAGATAGGCTTCGGAACATCTTTGGCTCGAATATTATCACATCAGGATCGGCCTTACGCACAAAATTGAAATCAGGCTCGAGCCATTCTTTTCTATGATCAGCATATATGGATGGTATGCCCATGAAGGTCAGGGCATCAGTTATATAGCTGTATGCGCCGAAGGAAACAGGCCCACCCAGATCTAGTTCTATATAACTGGTCATATCGCCTTCCACTGGAACCGGTATGCTTCTCAGCAGCCTGTGGTAAAGATCCCTTGCCTCCTTGATCGAATCAACCTCAAAGCCCACGCGCATGACAAGATCAGCTATTCCGGCTACCGTAGAGGGAAGCTCAAATTCCACAACATTATAACTCTGCGAGAGTTTTTCGTAAAGTGCATGCGGATACCCGGATATGATGAATATCACATCTGGATCGATCTGTGATAGCAGATCCATGCTCACGGTTCCGTAGCTGCCGACCTTCCTCTTGTTTCTGGCATCCTCAGGATGGACGCAGAACGCAGAGGTACCTGCTATATTATCGCTTTCTCCTATCATGTAAAGTATCTCGGTGACTGCCGGGCTCAAAGATACTATCTTACTGTATTTCCCCACATGGTGTTATATTGAATCATCTAATGTGCCTTTCTGTGATAAATGCTGTATAACTTATCAAATGAAACGTGGAAGGCTTTATTCAGGGCATTTTTTCATTTTGTATCTCTTCAGCAACGGTTTTTTCCATGCATGGATCTTAAATCTATGGCAGGAAATCTACTGATAATTGACAATCTTGATACTGATTATCCCCTCGTCAGGGAAAGTTTGAGAGAATACGAGGAATATTCACTGCTCATAACCGACGGTATAATAATGGATTTCTCTGAACTGCCTGATGGTGCAAAGATACAGCGCATATTGACTGTATATCAGCTCATAAGATCCATCGTTGACGGCCCTAACACTCCATATATAATACTGGCCAGATCTGATATAGTGAATTCCTGGCCATATCAGGATCTGGACAATCTCTACGATTCCATGAGGATGAAGACGTTCTACTCAGGCTGTGATATAATCTTTATGGTCGTTGGCGGGCGCCTGATCTTCAGGAATATGCTGCATGGTGAGGTTTATGGGGAGGAGTACGCCCAGTACTAGACAGGCGATTGACAGCCTTATATCAAGAATGGAGGAGATGAAGAAGGTGATGCGTGCTGGCGATAGAGAAATTCTTGAAGAGCTGATCAGGTCTGGAAAGATGCATGCTGCAGAGATCTCCTATGCAGGCATTGATGTGGACTTTGGGCTTCTGTTATACATGCTTATAGAGGTGGTCAAACGTACATCGATGCCAGGGGATCGGATCAGGTGACAGTTTATGAATACTCTGGCGGCAAGGTAAAGAAAAGGTTCTTCAGGAATACATCATGGATATTTGTTACTGGCGATAAATATGATATGGACGCTCTTTATGCCCAGCTTGACTCGACAAATTTGAGGTATGAATACAGCACAATGCCTGATATCTATGGCTACAGGGATGGTATAAAAATATGGATAAGACCCTCACGTGCCAGGAGATTAGGCGATATAATCTTTTCAGCCATAGGCTATGGAAGAAAATACAGGGTATACAACGCAGATATAGATCCGGTGCTGCGCTTCATGGCTTCAAATGGGCTGTCCTTTTTTGAGATGCAGACTCCATACGATATGGATCCCGATTTGGATGTGGCGCTTGTAGAATGCAGAAAGGGCGTATGCAACGTTGATGGAGAGCTGGTGAGTGAAGGCAAGTTTTATGATCGCATGATGGATGCCCAGGTCATAATATATGATGATCCAACTCTATTCTACAGAAAACTGGACGCAGTCGGAATACGTGCAAGGTTTTATCCAGGAAGGTCTTTCATTTCATACGGGCAGATATCATACAGAGATTCGTATCTTGACATCCCGGGTAAGATAGCAATAAATTCCAGATCCTTTTTCTATGCGGAAAGCGGCCTCAGTGGTATATACGAGGTATCCAGGGTCTCATTCTTACCGCCGCTTTATGTATCAATAGTGACGCCTGGAACGGCCGTCTCATCCATGGAACTTGCAGAAGCGGTTAGAAAGGGGATGCTTGTTCCATTCAAGAAGGATGATCATGAGAATCCAAAGACCAAATACGAGATCATGGACAAGGACCGCGGTGGGCTGATATTTCAGCCTTTGCCTGGAGTTTATACTGATGTGTACGAGATCGATTTTTCATCCATGTACCCAAGCATAATAGTGAAATACGACCTCACCCCTGGCAGGATAGGGTTTTTACCGGAGGCCCTGGAGGGGCTCCTCAACAGAAGGCTTCTTTACAAGGCTATAGATGGAGATAACGACGTTTACCATAGCAGAAATGTTGCACTGAAGTGGCTTCTTCTCACGTCATTTGGATACACTGGATATAAGAATGCAAAATTCGGAAAGATCGAGGTTCATGAGAAGATTACTGAAATAGGAAGAAAGACCCTGGCAGAGGCCATAGAGGTGGCGCATGAGAACAATTTTGAGATGATACATGGGATAGTGGACTCGCTGTGGATAAGTGGATCTGGTGAAATAGACAGGGTTTTAGCAGAGATAAAACGCCGCACCAGAATAGATATAGTGCTGAGTGGTCATTACTGGTGGATCGCATTTCTGCCCGAAAGAGATGGAACCGGATCGCCATCAAGATACTTTGGTCTCGATCGGTCCGGTAAGTACAAGATACGCGGCTTGATGATCAGGCGTTCGGATGTACCGGAGATATGCAAGGTATTCCAGATGGAGGCGCTTAAAATCCTCTCCGAATGCCACGATCTGAGCTGCATCCAGGAAAAACGATCGGAGGTAATGGATCTTGAGCAGCGTTACGTCAAGAATCTTAGGCATTATCCTCGTTCTTATTTCATCCTTTCCAGGAAGGTTACTAGGAGACCGGAGGAATACCACGTGAAGAACCTCACCAGATCCGCACTGGAGATCTACGACAGAAGTGCACAGATCATGCCGGGGCAGATCATAAATTACTATGTTGTTGATGAAGGAAAAAGGATCGTAGACTTTGACGGAGAAGACCGGATAGACTACAAATATTATTCAAGGTATCTTGAAAGATCTTTTGAGGAGATAAACTTCCTCTTCGATCAGGATAAAAGGATCAGGCGTTTAGAAGATTTTCAATTCTCTCAGTGAGGATGCTTATGGGTACGTCGTATATGCTTATCATCTTCTTTACACCTTCACCGCGCCCCTGTCCTTCCAGTGTCGCACTTATCATACCGTTGTTCTCCAGTTTCCTGATCCTGTCATAAAGATTGATGTCTCTCTTCCCATACTGTTCAGAGATCATGCTCAGATTCTGCGATACGCAATCGAGATCGGTGAATTTTGAAGAGGAAAGGCACCTGCATACGGCGAGCAGGACCAGTAGATCTTCGTAATCCATGGATGCAAGCTTGCTCTCGGTTACGAATGGGCTTATCATGGATCTTGCGGCTCTGACATCGTCAAAGCTGATCTTTGCAGATCTCCTGTACTCGGCTATATGAGCGGCCTTGGCCAGTATGTCTATACCAACACGTGCGCTGCCGTACTCCGCCGAAACCTCAGCTATGTAATCCAGCACATCGTCATCGTATCCTCCATCCACCAGAGACTGCACAGCGCGATTTACCACGATCTGATATATCTCATTCTTTGTGTATCTGCGAAACTTCATCTCCCCAAACATTCCGTAAGATTTCCTGATCTTGGAATCGAAAAGTATGGCAGGATCTTCCATCACCACGAATATCGTGGATATGTTCACATCGAATGAGTCCTTGGATCTGAAAAGATAGTAGAGTCCATCATAATCACCCTTCAATATGCTGGAAGCTTCGTCTATTACAAGAATAACGTTCTTTCCCTGATCCTTCAGAAGGCTCTCGATCCTTGTGAACAGGCTGGCATAGGATGATCTCTCCGGTACTATGATCCCGAATCTTGAAAGAAAATCGATGAGGACATTCTTCACATATCTGTAGGCAATTGCGTTGACATAGACAACATGAGGATCCTTAACCTCCCTTGCAAGATACCTCATGGTCACAGTTTTGCCCGTTCCAGAATCCCCATAAAGTATCAGATTGGTGGTTATGCCATTCTTAGTCGGCTTTATAACCGTTTCCATTATTCTGGTGAGTTCGGCATCCCTGGCTATGAGCCGCTCTGGTATGAATGATGATTCGAGTATGGATGGATTTATTAGGATGACCACGTGCCAAAATCAGGATATTATATTTATCAATTATGATATGGGTTTTGCCTTGGTCTCTGGCGCAAGAGTCACAGTTACGATGAAGCCGACGAACTCAAATATTGCGAAGAAAAGTAAGCCAGAGGACATGCCGACGCTATGTATTATTAGGGGAAAGGCAAAGACGCCAAGTATGGCACCTATCCTTGATGCTGCAGTGGCTATGCCCATGGCTGTTCCCCTGATTCTAGTTGGAAATATCTCCACGGGATAAACGTATGTGAGGTTCGTTGGTCCAATGTTATGGAATAGATGCATGAGAGCAAAGGCAGTGAATACCATTATGAACGGCAGTGTCCTGTGATCAGCATATAGTGCAAACGTCAGCAGTGAAACACCAGCCAGGCCAAACCCGGCGGATTGAAGCAATTTACGGCCCACACGTTCTATCAAAATGATGCATATCACAAAGCCCACAATGACAGGAAGATCCTCAAGCAGAGTGGAAAGTATGCTGTTGATCGCTGATACACCAACAGATACAAATATGGGTAGAGTGTAATTCCACACCCCATAGCTTGAGACATCATAGGAAAACCATGCCAGGCTTGCGAATATTATGAGTGGCAGGTATGATCCGGTGAATACAGATTTATAGGAGCTGGATCCCTTCTCCACCATAGGAAGTTCAACGTCAGAGTATCCAACTTCCTTTCCTATGTCGTCCGCTATCTTTTTCGCTTCACCCTCCCTGCCGGCCTTTACAAGCCAGTATGGACTCTCTGGCAGCGCACGTCTAGCAAATATTACGATTATTGGTACAACTGCGCCCACGGCATACATCCAGCGCCATGATGCAGATCCGAATCTGTAAATGAGCGGTATCGATATGACGTAGAATACTATCGATCCTATGGTCCACATAAATATGTTGAATACAAGGAAACGGCCTCTTGATCTCCTTGGTGAGAACTCGGCCTCGATTGATGAGCTGAGCGGGTAGTCTGCGCCTATACCTATCCCTGCAAGAAGTTCAAAGATGAAGAACTCGTAAAATGTAGTTGAAAGAGCGGTTAATACCAGAAAAAGGCTAGTTATTGCAAGATCATAGGTGTACATCCGTTTTCTTCCGATCCTATCGGAGAGATGGCCCATACTGAGGCTTCCTACGAACATACCTATGTATATTGCTGAGGCCGCCAGCGAGACAAGTATGGCCCTTACCAGTATGTAGTTCTGCAGATATATGAGAGCAGCTGAGAATATCGAGAGGCTGAAGCCATCCATGAAAACACCCATGGAAGATAGTATCGTAACTTCTATGAAGGTTGGTGTTATCTTCATTTGATCAAAGGCCGGATGGCTGCTCTTGAATTCTACCATAGAAGATTATTCCAATGCAAGTCAAATACTTTTTTTAAAAAATTCTCATGAAAAACTCACATAAAATTGTCATTTTTATGACTTAGATAGGCGCCGCCACGTATGAATGGTCATGGCTATGTAACCATTATTATATCCATAAACATTGAGGAAGTATGGTCTTCACATTCAAGAATGCCAGAGAGATCTACACAAGCGACAGGAGGCAGTTCATATTGGACATATTAAAGAGAACATTTGATGAACTGGATCCATCGAGGGTGATGGCCAGTGCTGTCGAAAATCTTGATATTTCAAAGTACTCCCGCATATTTGTGATGGGATTTGGAAAAGCATCATATGAAATGTACGCTGGCATCAGAGATCACGTGAAAAGTAAGCTTGCATACGCCGGCATAATAGTGCCGGTAGATCAGGATGTTCAGGGATTCCCGGAGCTTGAGGTTCTGAGGGGGACACACCCGTACACTTCAAACATGTCAGTGACCTCATCTCGCGCGCTCCTATCAAAGATAAAGCCTGGCCCTGATGATCTTGTTATTGTGCTGATCTCAGGTGGTGGTTCATCTCTTTTCGAGATACCAGAGGATGGTATAACGATCGAACAGATATCTGAGATATCGAAGAGAATGATGCAGGCATCCGCCGATATATACGAGCTCAATACGATACGATCATGCCTCTCTTCGGTTAAGGGTGGAAAACTGGCAAAATTCCTGTATCCAGCCAGCATCACAGCATACATAATATCCGATGTTCCTGGCGATGATGTATCCATAATAGCCTCTGGCCCGCTCTCTGAGAATAAACTTGATCCTGTATCCGTCTATCAGAAGTTCCGGGATGCCATAGGGCTGGATATCGATCGCTTTCTGAAGACTTCCGTGATCGAAGATGAATACTTCAGGAAAATACAGACAAAGATCGTGCTGTCCAACAGGGATTTTGTGAGAAAAATAGAAGCTTATATTGGCGAGCCCATAGTATCCATTGGATCAGGAATAAGCGGAGACGTTGATCAAGTCTCAGATAGCATAATCACAATAGCTGAAGCAATTTCAAGGATCAAGGGAAGGTCATTCTGGATGGTCATGGGCGGCGAAACGACTGTCAACGTCAGAGGAAAGGGTATAGGGGGGAGAAATCTTGAAATCTCACTCCTGTTTCTTAAGAAATGCAGATTCAGCGATTTCCTCTTCATAAGCATAGGAACAGATGGAATTGATGGGGTGAGTCCGGCTGCTGGAGGTATAGTAGATTCTTCTCTTAAGAAGAGAATAAGTGAAGAAGAGATCGATGAAGCATTGAAGAACAGCGACAGCTACACTCTTCTTTCAAAGTACGGATCGGCCATAATGACAGGCAGGACAGGAAACAATGTCTCGGATCTGATGATCGCCTATGTCTCGATCTGATCCTCTGATAGAATCTTTGCAATCTCGTCCGATCTCACTATTCTTGCCCCATAGACCTTCACAAAGTAATCCTTCCAATTCCGGTCTATCCTTGCTGCAACGGCATCTTCAACGATCATTATGTGATAGTTTCTGTAGAGTGCATCAGCGGCAGTATGCCTGACGCATATGTCCGCGTCCAAGCCTATTATCACAACGGTATCGATGCCATGGGACCGCAGTATTATATCAAGATTGGTTCCATAGAATCCGCTGTAGGTATGTTTTTCCACTATGTAATCGTCAGACTCAGGCCTGATCTCATCGATCACCTCGGATCCTGAGTCGCCCTTCATAGAATGCGGACCCCATATATTCATCTCTGGATCGTCGGGATAATGACGGTCATTCGTATATACGACGGGAAGTCCTGCGTTTCGGAAAGCCTCTATGACCCTTTTCGATGGTTCTACAGTCTTAAGAGCTTCCGGAGTTGCCAGCCTTCCGTGAACGAATTCGTTAACCATATCAACTACTATCAGCGCAGCCTTCATAATGTATAAATCAAATAACAAGATAAAATTTTTCTGTATATCTAGAAATTAATCCCGAACAAAAGTTCGGAATATTTAGACGAAATTATACCTATTTTTAAGTTTTTAGGGGCAGGGTCCATTTGTAGATGTCTGGCCATAGATCGATACGATCTCGCGGTAGCCTAGCTTTCTGTAAAAGTCCTGGGCAATTAGATTCAATGAAGGGAACTCGGCCGTGATCAGTATAATGTCCCTCTCTTTGAGTGTGCTTCTGAGGGCTTCTATAAGCATTTTTCCTATCCCCTTTCTCCTGTATTCAGGCATGACATAGAACTCTCTGATCCTGGCTTCGTATTTTGGTGTGTAGTATATTCTGAAGAGTATGTCGGCCATGAGAATGCCGACGACCCTCGAAGAGTATTCTGCCACTAGAAGCACATGCGCATCATCATTGAGTATCTTCGTGAGGTATTTCTCGATGTCCGGTTTGGACTCTTCTGAAACCGTAAAAGAGCAATCGAACTCCGAGTTCAACCTCTTCAGCCTTAGCAGTTGATCCATGACCTCTGGGAGGTCTTCCTTCTTCATCCTTCTAATATTTGTGTTCACCATTTGGCATCCTCTTTATCAATCCGAGATCCATTAGCTTGGAATAGATATTCCTATTACCCTCTATTATCTCTCTCGCACGTCTGTAAAAGCCCTCCTTGCTATCATTTTTCCTTGCTAAGCCTAATTCCACAGTCTTAGAGGCAACAGCAGATGCAAGGCGCGGGTAGAGTTCCCATTCCTCCATGGTCGGTACTATCTTTTCCTCGCTAGGTTCCTCCACAAAGTTGGCGATTTCATATGATGCAGCGACCATGACATCAAAATTGACGCCCTTTGCTCTGGCATCCAGAACACCGCGGAAGACGCCTGGAAAGACTAGGCTGTTATTGATCTGGTTCGAGAAGTCGCTTCTTCCGGTGGCAACTATTCTAGCTCCGTTTTCCTTTGCCTCTTCCGGCCACATCTCCGGTATCGGATTTGCCAGTACAAATACTACGGCGTCCTTGTTCATCTTTTTCACAACTTTGCTATCTATGGTATCAGGGCCTGATTTGGCAGCTGATATCAGAAGGTCTGCGCCTTCTACGGCATTGGAGAGATCGCCCTTTATCCTTTCTCCATTTGTTTCGATGGCTAGCTGATATTTCCAGGGATTATTTATCATGAGCGAATCTATGTCCTCTCGCTCCGGCTGGAGGATGCCCTTTGAATCGACGAGTATCATATTCTTCATCTTGAAGCCTGCAGCCTTGAAGAGAAAAGCCGCAGCTATGTTCGCTGCACCGGCGCCGTTAAATACAACTTTTACCTGATCGATTTTCTTTCCAACAACCCTCAGCGCGTTTATAACACCCGCCAGAGTTATCGACGCGGTGCCCAGCTGGTCATCATGCCATACTGGTATATTCATCTCCTTCTGCAGTGTCTCGAGGAGGAAGAAGCATTTCGGGCTCTCTATATCCTCAAGGTTTATTCCACCGAATGAAGGCTCAAGGGCCTTTGCCACGCTGACGAATTCCTCTCTTGATTTTACCCTTATGGGGACGGGGATCGCGTTTACCCCGCCAAGATAGTTGAATATGAGTGCCTTCCCTTCCATAACAGGCATCGCGGCCTCTGGCCCTATGTTCCCAAGGCCGAGGACTCTAGTACCATCTGTCAGTATAGCTATTGAATTCCATCTGCCTGTCAGTTCGAAGGAGAGATCCGGATCGGACGCTATCTTCTTTGAAACGGCAGCAACACCAGGAGTATACCATATTGAGAAATCATCCAGACTTCGGACAGGAACCTTTGATATTGTCTGTATTTTTCCCTTGAAGTACTCAGAATATCTGAGTGCATCTTCATTGTATTTCTCGGTTCTTTCCTGATCTTCCATTATCATCGTAGAAAGATAACCGTCAATTATTAAATAGTTTCTACGGCAATTCACGTAGAGCCATGACGAATAAAGATCATTGTTTTATCTTCAAAGGAAATCATGAAGAAGAATATATATGGAAAATGTAAAGCTCAGGTGGGATCTCATTCTGAAGCCGTATATAGATTTCGTTGAAAAGAACTATCCAGACATCACAAACGAAGAAAAATTTCGTATACTGACAGATCGATTGACGAACAACGAAATAAAGAACAGAGTGCTCCTTCACGATAATGATGTTGTTGCCTATGCCTTTTACGTTGATTCTGTATATGGCGATCGATGCATAGGAAACATAGGATTCATAGATCAGAAATATTGCAATGAGGCAAGAGTATCGAATCTCCTGAACTGGATAGAGATAAATTCAGATGACAGGATGATCTTTCTGGATGAGATTTTCAACGCCAGCGAAGATGCTGAGAAGGTGCTTAAAGAAAGGGGTTACTCCACGCTGACCAGGATCAGGATGACTGCTGATTTATCATCCATCAAGTACGGGCACGAAGAAATAAAATTCGAAAAGTTCGATGAAAAGATGATTCAGGAGTTCTCAGATGCTGAATTCAAAGCCTTCACAGGAACGGAAGATCAGATACTGCTACCCAGGAGCAGGGAAATGCGCGTGAAATACCTTGCCGATGAAATAGGCGGGCAGGAGACAGCCATCATACGGGATGCAAGTCTTGTTCTGATCGATGATGGAATTAAAGCTGGCCTTCTTTCAGTTTCGTATGCTGGATCGAATGATCCTTATTTCTCAGATATATTCGTTGATCCAGAGTATAGGAGAAGAGGTATTGCAAGCAGTATGATCTCTACTGCAGCCTCAAGCCTCAAGCAACTAGGATATAATTCAGTATCGCTGATAGTATCGGAAAATAATCCGGCAATTGAACTCTACAGAAAGATGGGTTTCTCATATTCAGGCCAGAGAAAGTATACGATACACTACCGCATAAGAACCTAAGAGGTAGGCATGTCAATAATTTCCAATTCATATAACACGAAACTCTTAAATTACGCAGATGTATCCAAAGATGAATAGAGATAGAATGATAAGATCTACATATTTGGGCGTTCATATAAAGCCAGTGGTGAATAGATGAGTGAAGTTGAAGATCTGCTTAAGACAGCCGATAAGAATTTCGAGAAGGAAAAGTACGTTGACTCGTTAAGGGATTATCTCGCGGTAATAGACAAGGTTGAGGATGAGGATTTGAAGGCAGAGGTCTACTACAAGATATCTCAGATATATCATTATCTTCAGAAGGATGAACCTCAGAATGCACTCAAGTATGCCCAGATGTCTCTGGACACGCATACCAAGCTGGGAGAGAACGATCTTGTGGTACTGGATCTGATAAACATAGCCTCGATACTTATGGATTCAGGAGATAAGAAGGAAGCAATAGAAAAACTGGATGCGGCAATACAGAAGGCTAAAGATATTGGTGATGACGAGATACTGTTGATAGCCCTATCCTCAAAGGCTGGAATTGTGGCACAGGAGAACAGGGAGGAGGCTCTGAAGCTCTATGAGGAAGTTATGAGGAAGAGCCAAGAAATAGGAGACATAGATGATTATTTCGACGCCGTTCAGGGAATAGTTAATATAGTCAGGGAAGAGGATGAGCATAAGGCATTTGAGATGATAATGAAGGCCATAGAAAACCTCGAAGACTATATCGCTGGAATAAAGAACAAGAAGGAGAGGAAGGATCTGGCAGATTCATTTTCATATCTATATGATACAGCGTCTGATATCGCCATGTCCATAGGGGATGTGGATCAGGCCATGGAGATCGCCAAGAGGTTGCAAAAGATAACATCATAATTCAAGAGGTATAATTTTTCTTTTCCTCAATCTCCTTGATGAAATCAGATACATCTATATTTTCATCCACTAGAACGCTGAGCAATATTGTCTGAAATGAGAGATATTTTGTATTTTCCATCAGCGACCTTGCTCTGGTTATGGCCTCCTTTTTAGTCATTTTTCCGGATGCCGCTGCAGCATCCAGTATTCTGTCTATTATGGGCTTGTCAGCATTGCTGGAAAAGAGCGTTTTTTCATCCACTGCAAAATCCAGCGGAACCACCACTCCACCGGTGCTGAAATTGGGAGAATATGCATCCCCCTTTTTCGCCAGAAGCCCCTCTGCAGTTGCAACATCCACAAATTTCCTGACAACGTCCGGCGGCAGCATCTTTCTCCTGAAAGATATGACATTTATGAAATCCTGAATGGTCAAAGAAGCCGGGCGCTTCATGTCTGCCGACACGATAGCGATGAGCTTCCTGGCAGAATCTTTATCCATGGAGAAATGATGCATGATCCCTAGAAATACTTTTCAGAGGATCAAGTATTTAAAAGAGAAGTTTGGGATTTGAAGGAAGCTGTAATTCTCAACAGCTTTAGCGATGAGATACACAGACTTCCCTCAATGTAGAGTTTTTAT
>NZ_JAGDXM010000059.1 GCF_023256435.1 Thermoplasma sp.
GTATATTCGGATCTCAGCGATTTTACTAAAGTATCATCCACTTGGTTATCGTGGAGGATTCAAAAAATATGTAAGGATAATTTATAGATCTTTCCATTGAGGGGAGTCCGCGTATCTCATGTCCGAAGAGGGAGTTTTACTGCTTTCGCCAAACCCCTGACTTCTCTTTAACTTCTATTCAAACCGCTTCATCTTGTTGGACCAGATACCTGTTAATGCGGCAAGATCATGATCCTGATATCCGGTCGAAGCATGCGGATAGTATCTGTGTATAAATTTTGATGTAGGAATCTGATATCGCGCCATTCAAATGAAGCCATCATATTTGTGGGACCCCAATACGATCTGCCATCATCAAGGATCTCTGTCACCTTTTCTCTCTTCAGAGGATTTCTCCCTGCTCAATTGGAATTTTGAAATGGCGGCCAAGAATTCTTCTGTTCCAATCCTTGGATCGAGTCCGGAAAGAAGATCACGTTTGCTTGCAATACTGTTCTCCACGAAAGCTTCTGGTATGCCCTTCAGCCCAGCGATCTTCTTGATCGCGTAGCTCACACCTGATGCCTGATAACCCGTGGCAGAATATTCGTATACATTGTTCAGAAGGATCCCGTCATCCATATGGATCTCAGAGACCTTACCGACATAGCGCCTTGCATCATTTCTCATCTCCACTATGATGTCCACGTTCATCAGGCTTGATTCTGGAATGGACAATGGGGGTGATCGGAGCCGCCGGATAAGTCCGGCCGGGCTTCCAGAATGCACCGTTGTTATTCCCTTGCGACCGGAGGCCAGATAGTTGAAGAACGTGTTTATATCGTTTCCTCTGATCTCACCGGCAATGAGATAATCCGGGCTCCTATAATGAATTATGTCGATTATGGACTGCATAGAGAGATCCTCTACCCCAGGCTTAGGCTGAAGCAGCATCATATTTTTACCCTTCAGATTGAGCTCATGCGTGTCCTCGATGATGGCCACGTTAGTAAGCGGACCTAAGAACATGGCAATTGCGTTGAGAAATGTGGTCTTCCCGCTTGCGGTCGAGCCGGTTATAATTATATTCAATCTTGATTCTATGGCCTCCCAGATATAAGCCATAATTTCAGGGGATGTCGTGCCGTTCCCTATCAGGTTTGCAGGATTGTATGGGTTAGATCTTAGTTTTCTTATGGATATCGTTGGTCTGGCCACGTCGTGATGCACTATGTTTATCCTCAAATTTCCGAACGAAATGTCCACTATGGGATTGTAAACAGAGAGCGTCTTTCCTGATCTCTGGGCAAGATGTTTTGCGAATCTTCCAGCTTCATACTCGGTGAAGAATATGTCTGTACGCATGCTGCCGAGCGTCCTGTGGTATATGTAGACATAGTTCTCAGGTAGTACCGTTATATCTTCTATGTCCGGATCTTCAACAAGCGGTTCAACCTTTCCCATACGGTTGATGTAGTCATCAACAAATCTCTCGATCTGCGATCTCGTTATGGCATCTATGTTGTTCTGTGCGGAAAAAACATCGAGCGATATCTCATGTGCACTGCTCAGATAACGCAGAGCCATTATTGCGATATCATCTGAATATTTGCCCTTGACCTGGTAAACACTCATAGCGATCCCGCCAGAAGAAGGAGGAGTCCTGTCACAAGACTAAGCATGCCTGCATACAGCGACCCTGGTATGATACTATCGTATCGTACTATTCCAAGATAGAAACCAGTGGCATAAGATTGAGCTAAGAGGATTATGGAAGAAAGAAAGACCATACCATGACCATTTGAACGAAGGAAGTAGAAATCCACTATCACCATCACCAGTACGAATATAAGGAAAGATCCTATCACAAGGCCAACATAGTTTTCTGAGGTCTGTATAACATTCTTCAGCCTTGTGGACCTCTCGTTCATGTAGGTTGAGAGGAACTGCAGCGTCTCGCCTGCTTTTCCAGTGTTGTCGGCATTCTTCAATACAGCCGAGACAAGGGCAAGATCCGGCGATGAACTGCCTTCAAGATAATTAGATACTTCCTCTATGGTGTTTCCATTCTTCATCATCTCAATGGCCTTTTCCACCTCCTTTCGGATTGGTCCAAGATCCTCATTTTTTATCATGCGTAGAACCGAATAGAGGGACAGTCCATAGCTCGAATAGCCCGAAAGATCCCTGACAAGTGAAGGTACCTGCATATTCTTTGACTCGGTGTTCTTTGCAGTATCTATGAAACCTGCGCCTATTAATATCATAACGGCTGAAAACAGAAATATTATGGTTATTATGAGATTCTTAAGTATACCGCCCATGACTATTCCTATGAGTGCTATTATGGCCGAATAGATCCATCTGTTCATACTTCACCCCTTATCTTCTCGGTGAAATACCCTATCACTATGGCTGTGGACACCAGCAACAGCATGGATATTGCAAAGAACAGCACTGAGCTGTTTCTTATTGATATTATTGATCCGGTGAGGTAGAGCAGTATTGGGAATGCTATTGCGACGGCCACATAGCTCTCAGCGGCCAGACCTAGAGAATCTAGAGAGAGCTTTGATCTGTTCTCCTGAATTCTCCTGTAATACTCAAGACGATCCCTCAGAAATGCCGTTAGATCCGAATTTAGAAGGATCGAGAGCCTTATCCCAGAGACAAACCTTGAAAAATCTGGCGAAGCGCTTACCTTCTCGCTGCGTTCCAGCGCGCTCAGAAAGTCATAACCCATCGCAAACATGAAGGAGTTTACCCTCTGCGATTCCTTTGCGAATTCCCCAAGTTCCTTTATCCCAGCAAGCTCCCTGATCATGGAATCGGCTGATACCCCTGAAAGTGAGAGACTGTAAGCGATGGCAAGGGCATCTGGCATAACATACTCCACGCCGTGCTTTATCTCCTTCACCCTGATCTCCGGCAGCGTGAAGAGGTAATAGATAGCTATCGCGTATATCAGAAAAGCGGCTGATGAGATCATCACCCAGTATGCATGCGCAAAAAAATATGACAATAGAGCAACCAAGACTATCAGTATCGCTCCTCCAAGGGCATATTCATAAGCTGATATCAGGTATGTCATTGCCCCTGCATTCATCCTAGCCTTCACCATAAGATCCTCGTATTTCTTCACGGTTGCCTTAGGTATGATGCGTGCAATGCTTCCATCTATGGCCGACCTGATGCCCGCATATCTGATCATGCCCTGCCCTCCGCATAATTCCTGATCCGATCATCAAGCAGCGCTTTGAATTCAGCTTCTCCAATAGATCTCACTATACTCCTGTATATGCCGCTGTATCCACTAAAAATCAGATCCCTGTTCTCATTTGCCCTGAAAGGAACGTTATATAAAACTTCGGATCCCTCTATTCTATCGTACTCATAAATTGAATGAACGTACTGCCCGTCTTCCGAGAGCTGTATAACTATATCGAATAATGATATCATATCTCGCGAAAGTCCGGTTGAGGGATCAGAAAACAGCGATGACAGATTTTCTATATTATCGATATCCATAGCAGATATTGTAGTATGCCCTGTTGTGATTGCCTGCACGGCTGCAGGAAGATCCTGCGCCGTGAGACCGTTTACGATTATGAAATCTGGCCTCTGCCTCATGGCTGTGTTTATGAGATCAACCTTGCTGATCTCCATATTGAAGACTGTTTTTTCTCTGGGACTCATATATATTACGTTCCTTGGAGACTCGTATCTACCGTTCTCGCCTATGTATGCGATCTTCTTTTCAATGCCTATCATCCCTATGAGATAATAGATTATCGATATCTTCATCGGCGTTTCCGGTCCTATTATGACCATCGATCTCATATTCTCAAGGGCTATGCTAAGATAGGCCGAGACCTGAGGCTTCTTCATCCTTGACATCATCTCAGGTTCTGAAACAGTGCGTTTGCGCTCCAGATATACCGAGGATCCCATTGGCGTGACATCGTCACCGAACGTGACCAGAGCCTTGAAATTCTGAAAGGTTCCATAGGCAATCGGACTACCACTAGATATCTTCTTACCCATCATCTGCGAGATCCTGATGGCTATGGAATCCAGATCCTCACGGTTCAATATTATGTTGGTTTCGTAGTAGCGCCCATTCGCCTGGACTATCACTGGTCTGTCATAGCCGTTTGCTATGATCTTCTCTATCCCATCGTTTATGTACAGCGGATAGATTTTTCTGAGACCTGATAGATATCTATTGATGAAATAATCCAGAATGAAAGGATCCCTTATCCGATAGATATTTCTGTATCTTGCAGTGATCTCCCTCAGATTCCACTGTGATATCTCTCCGGAGATCGACGTTATTTCATTTATCACCATCCTTATTGCGTCCTTTACGTTCTGTTCCATGTCAGGCTCCACTATACGCATATAGTCCCCAGATTCGATAGAATAACGTATGCCCTCCTCGTTGCGATATTGAGCCTGCACGGAATGAAATCCAATGTACCGGATTTTAAACTTTATCCGATCGGAAGGTTTTTCGCATGTGATCTACCCTTGAGCTGAATCTTCAAACTTCCTTTCGGTGAAGGGATATCTGCATACACTATAATAAGCTGAAAAAACGCTGTGATATCCACAGGCGTACGTTAGGATCGCGTCAGTATCGTTTTACAAATCCTGCAAAGTTTATATTGATTATTCCCACCGCAGAAAAACCGTACACCTAATCGCTGATGATTGGAGTCCTGCTGTTTTTTGTAAACTGCGACCTTTTTCAATAAAAGATACTACTTTTCTGATCCGTTCTCAGAACCGGGCAGGAAAATATTTCTTATTATGGGCGTGTAGACAGTCTGAATGACTATGGAGAACAGAACGACGAAGAGAGCGGAAACGCTTATCAGCGGACCCCATGTCACAAGAACTGGGATATTATATTCAATTCCGACCACATAGGGCAATGTAGACAGAACTACTGGTACGACTCCACGGGGGCCAACAAGCGATATGAAAGCGACAACCTTGTAATATCCATTCATGCGTGGTTTTCCTAGATCGGCTATTCTGATGCTCGGGAAGACGGCCAGTGGACGTACGACAAATATGAGCAGCATTGTGAGCACAAGCCCAAGGAGAAGGTATGCTATGATCTCAGACAGGGTGAAGGAGGATCCTATTAGTATGAAGATAACGGCGGCACTGAGAAAGGACAAACTTTCCTGGAAGTTCTGTTCCCTTGACCAGAATATGTTTTTATCAGAAAAGTTGCCAACTATTGCACCGGTAGCTATTATGGCCGGAAATGGGGTTATAGAGAGGCTCTCGAACACCGTGAACTCGAATATGACAAGACCTAGAAGCATTGCAGTAAGATAATTTTCAAACTTTATCCTCCTATCAAGGTATATCACCGCAAAGCCTATGGCTATACCAACAACCGAAGGTACGGCCACCTGAATTATGAAGTAGAAGAAAACCGATGGATAGAAGGAAATTATCTTCACCATTGATGAAAACAAGGAGACGTATGACGAATCCGGCGCCAGCAGCGCGATTCCGACAGATACAAGTATTATACCCACTGGATCATTGAAAAGACTTTCGCCAACCAGTATCTCTGATATATCCTCAGAAACTTTGACCCTCTTGAACATGGGTATTAACGTTACAGGATCGGTTGGAGAGACTATAGCACCGAACAGGAAACCGATGATGATCGGTGCACCAGTCAGCAGTGTGAATACCGCGCCTGCCACTATGGCTGTTATGATCACCCCCAACGTATCCAGAGACGCTATTCTGTAAAACTCGTTTCTGAGAACCTTCAGATTCATGTTATGGCTTTCGCTGTACAGTATTATCACTAGGCCCATCATTCCAAGGCCTACGCCGGCGAATGATGAGAAGAGATAAACGGAAAAACCGGGACTTATAAGATGCAGTATCGGCCCGATTATTATTCCAAGGAAAACAAGTATTGGTATCTCAACAACGGACATCTTCCTCGAGATGGGCAGAGCCATGGCTCCTAAAACGAGAATCAGGCTCACGTCTAGATAATAACCAAATGGGAAGATGGCCGTCATCAATCATCATTTTTCCAATGAATATGGCATCGTTCTCTTGTGATCAGACAATCTGTGCATTTCCATTATCCTCTTGTACTCAGGTTTCTCCATGAAAGTTCCTCTATCGAATATATCCATGAGTATCTCATCCATCTCGGTGTACGATAACCCGATCTCTCCTTCATCTGTCTGCCCTTCCCAGAGACCGGCAGTCGGCTTCTTTTTAATTATTGATTCTGGTATGCCAAGTATTCCGGCGATTGCGTATACGTCTTTTTTATACAGATGCTCTATCGGCTCCACATCACAGCCTCCATCTCCGTATTTTGTGAAATATCCGAGCAGGAGTTCTGTCCTGTTTGTTGTGCCGATAACCAATCCCTTGCTTATGTTGGCAAAGTAATAGAGTATGATCATGCGTGTTCTCGATTTTATATTACCTATGGCCGATCTGTCCGTTGCCGCCAGTGTTTCGACAAAGGAATCAACCATAGGATCTATCCTGACCTGCCTGTACGTTAAGCCGAGACCTTCGGTCAGTTTCTTTACATCGTCATAATCAGACTGCGGTGTGTTCCTATCCGGCATGAAAACCGCGATTATCCTCTCCTTGGGTATCGATCTTGCAAGAAGTGCAAGAGTGACGGAACTGTCAATACCTCCACTTATTCCTATTACGGCATTCTTATCCTGAAGAACCTTTCTGAGAAAATCAGAGATTCTCTCAATTTCCTGCATATACTCGGGCATACGGATAAACGTATTACAAATTAATTATAAAACTTCGTTGTCTTGCGCTGGAATTTCATTCGCATGTCATTTTCATGAAAAAATCATTTCATCAGTTTCTGAAACTCTGCAGCCCTGACTACGTTCTCCAGAATATTTGTGGCAGTTATTGGGCCTACCCCTCCCGGTACAGGCGTTACAGCTTCCACATGTTTGGATACATCCTCGAAATCGGCATCGCCAACCACCCTATCATTCACGTAGTTTATGCCGACATCTACGACCACCGAATCATCTGAAACCATACTGCTCTTCAGGAATCCAGGCCTTCCCACTGCGACAACCACAACCTTTGCATTCTTCGTGTATGCGGTTATATTCGGGGTCTTGCTGTGACATACAGATACTGTATAATTACGGTTTAGCAGCATCATAGAGAGTGGCCTGCCTACCACAGGAGATCTGTTTATTATCGTAACGGTTGTTTCATGGTATCCATAATGGTCAAGTATATCGATCACAGCCCTCGGTGTGGCTGGAACCAGAAACTCACGATTTAGAGCGATCAGCCCCTGATTGTATGGAGATAGGGCATCAACGTCCTTGTAGTATGGTATTTCTTTGACTATCTCGTAATAATCAAAACCCTTTGGTAACGGGTTTTCTATCATGAGGCCATTTATGGTTGGATCGTCTGCGATCTCCTTTATCCTTCTCAAAAGATCTGATGCGGAGATTTCATCGTATCTTTCAAGATCGACCTTAATGCCTATCTTCTTTCCCCGCCTGATCTTTGCCCTCGCATATATTGATGCGGCCTCGTCGTTTCCTAATTGAATTAACTTGAGTGATGGTTCAAGGCCAAGCTTCTCTATCTTGGCCCGCAGATCATTGGCCTTTTTCTCCGCTATCTCCTCTCCAGAAAGTATCCTCACTGCCACTTGATCACCGTTTTGATCTCACCATGCGGCTTCTGGAAGAATATGTTTGTCTCGGAGGGCTTTGCCTCGTAGGTTATCATGTTCTTCATTGCATCCGGATGCCTCCTGTTCCAGTTGCTCAGGGATTGCAGTGCCTGAACATAATGTATCTTAGCGGCATCAACGGATCCGGCTATGGTTATGTTCCTCTCAACTATGTAGTCTATGTCCTCTCCATCTACAGGATAGCCTGGAGCCTTGCCGTTTGTTCCAAACAGTATTACTATGCCATTGTTGTTGACCTTTTTTATGAATTTGAATACGGTCGCTGGATCCCCGCTTGTATCAACGAGGAGATCTATCTTTTCAGGCATATCCTTGAGATAGTTCGAGAAGCTCACCCCAAACTCGTCCATCATCTTAAGCTTGTTCTCCGTCTCGTCGTGTCTGTTCACCATTGTGACATCGAAGCCGCGGTCTACGCCTGCAAACGAATAGAGAAAGGCCTCGCTGCCGCTCCCTATTATGACCATCTTCTTACCTATTAGGGTGGAGTCTTCACCGAAGAATATGGATCTCTTGGATACGACATCGAAAACCTCAAAGGCTTTCATCACATTCTTCAGCGGTTCGGTGAGCACTGCTATCTTACCAAGATCTGGATCTTCGACCTTCACAAGGTATTCTATATCATCGTACAGGACATCGCGCATGAAGCCATGAAGACCAGTTATACCTGCCTCGTGCTTGTCAGGATCGCCTATTGAACAGTTGTCCTGCCTGCCAATTCTGCAGTTGATGCACTTCCCCGGCCTGCGTACCAATGGCACTACCAGATCGCCCTTCTTTATGTAGTCGTTATCCTTAACTTCATCGACACGGAGCAACGCCTCATGGCCAAGAACCAGAAAATTCTGGCCTTCAGGATTGTAGGCAAATGAAAGTGCGCCCGCCACCTCTCCTCTGTCCGTACCGCATATCCCGATGTAGACAGGAGAAAGTTTTGCATCGTAATGTTCTGGTTCAGGTAAATCCACGCTGGTATATTTGACGCCGCCCTTAGGAGCATCAGTCACTATGGCTTTCTGTTCTGACATAGATGCGGAAATATAAGATATTATTAATTAGTTTCTAGGGAATCACGGATTTCGAAATAACACCATAATATCTCATAGGGATGTATCATCGATCATTGCATAACTGGAATCTGCCCTGGAAACAATAGGAACTAATTCGCTGTGATGTACTTCGCGGATTGGTTCTATCCATAGCCAAAGAATAAGCTTGAAGATGCTTGTTCTTGTAAATGTGCGCCAAATTTCCCAATGATGCCGATCGTAGGGTTTATTGCAATGAAAGCATAACCATACTTGATGTATGCCAATTTGGGAACCTTTAAGATCTCCGGGATAAAACGCTGCACCGTCCAAGACAGTTACCCTTCATATTCCGATACATGCAATACATTACTTAGGAAAGCCGTTGAATTCATATTTTTTAAATCCCATAAGTCGAATGACAGATCGATGAAGATCCTTCATTCAAATTTGTATCTTTTCGATTTAGACGCTGGTGATCCCCATGAAAACTAAGATAGTTGCTACCATTGGGCCTGCGAGCAGATCAGCGGATATCCTGAAGGGGATGATGGAAAACGGATTATCGCTCATAAGAATCAATTCTGCACATGCAGATATCAAGGATGTGGAGGAAATAACGAAGCTGGTCAGATCCCTGGACAGGAACGTCGGTGTCATGATAGATCTCAAGGGCCCTGAACTCAGGACCGGCGAATTCAATGGAGGATTGCTGCGCATAGTATCCGGAACTAATTATGTCATGGGCAAAGATCTGGTACTCAACAACATGAATGCGCTTTCATCAGTTCAGGTTGGTGACAAGATACTGATGAGTGACGGTGAAGTATCT
Organism: Thermoplasma sp.; assembly: GCF_023256435.1. Lineage (GTDB taxonomy): Archaea > Thermoplasmatota > Thermoplasmata > Thermoplasmatales > Thermoplasmataceae > Thermoplasma. Next base: position 9,602 of record NZ_JAGDXM010000059.1, read on the forward strand.
TTTGAGGTTGTAAAAACAGATCCATTCACGATAAAGGCCCTGAACGACGGCGTTCTGAGAGACAGAAGCAGGGTCAACATTCCCGGCCGCTTCATAGAACTTGGTACCATAACGGATAGAGACAGATCGTTCATCAAGGAAGGAATCAGTCAGGGTGTTGACTTCTTCGCACTTTCGTTTGTCCAGAAATCAGATAATGTAAATGAACTCAGGGATTTCGTCATGGACAGTGGTGGGGACCAGTATATAATATCGAAGATAGAGACAAAGAGTGGGCTGGACAACATAGAAGATATTGTCAGATCTTCCGATGGAATAATGGTTGCACGCGGCGACCTTGGAGTTGAATTGCCCTTGAAGGAAGTGGTTCTTGCTCAGAAGAGGATCATAAAGATAGCGCATGAGGATGGAGACTTCACGATAGTTGCCACTCAGGTTCTTGAATCGATGGTTAACAACAGTTCACCCACCAGAGCGGAGATATCCGACATAACAAACGCAATAATTGACAACGCAGACGCCATAATGCTATCTGAAGAAAGCGCCATAGGAAAGTACCCAGTTCAGGCGGTTAGAACCCTGAAGGAAGTCTCTGATTACGTTGAAGAACGCGTTACCTTTGATTCATCTTACTATTTCAAAGGAAATACAATTGCCTACTCTGTCGCTAGGGCCGCAAAAATACTATCTGACGACATCAAGAGTGACGGTATAGTTGCTCTGACGCATACCGGATCAACGGTGAGAATGATATCATCGCTGAGGCCGAAGGCCATGGTATATGCGGCCACGGTGAGCGATAATCTTGCAAGGAAACTGAACATCTACTTTGGCGTTATGCCCATGCACATGGAGGGTGACGCCGAGAAACTTACTTTCTCTGAGATCATGGATCATATCGCTAGGTCGGGGCAGTTCGCCGATGGGAGCAAGCTGGTCATAACCAGTGGCGATCCGTATTTCACCTTCGGCGGTACGAACGATGTCAAGGTAGCCGTGGTGGGTAAATTCATAGGAAGGGGCTATTCATTTGGTGAGAGCGTCAACGGAACGGCAACCTACAATGGAAATGGCGACATCCTTGTGGTTGAAGATGGGAAGATCCCAAATAAAAACTTCAAAGCGTTCATCTTCACTGTGGATCCAAAACCATCGGTAATCGATTCTCTCAATGGAAAGACCGTTGTCACAAAAACGAGACTGGTGAGAAAGATCCTGGAGGGCGAGCGTATATTTGTCGATGGAAATACTGGCATAATATTGACATCATCGCAGCGCTGATCAATGGACATTTCTGAGTTTAGAGAGAGATCAGCCTCCGGCGACTGGAGGAAATAGGTCTACGCGATCATCGTTCTTGATCTCAGTATCTAGCCCCTTGATCGTTGTGATGTTGTTCCCATTCACAAGTATTATCACATTTTTGAAAAGGCTCTGGCCATCATACATCTGCTTTCTGAAATCCTCACCGTATTCTTCATTCAATTTTTCAAGGAGATCAGATACAGTCTTCACTCCATCTATTGTTTCTTCCTTCCTTTTTGTAATTGGCCTGAGCGTTGCATAATACCTCACGGTAACCATGGTATAACGATATATTTATGTTATATAAGCATGCAAGTTTCTCAATACGCCGCCCGGGTCAGATCTAGTTTTATCATAAATTCAGGGATCCATTCCCACTGAAGGTGATTAGAGTAACGCAATAGATTCGGGCTTTTACAAAATATGAGCAAGAAAGATCCAGGTCTTAGCGAGGTGAGCATGTCCGTTTCCCTATGAAGGCGCTGGAAAGCATTAGCGAATTATATACGATCATTGAAGTATAATATCCGGCCTCAGTTAGCCTACCGGCATATTCGACATTTCCTTCAGGATCTGTTACGAAGATCGATACAGTATCTGTCGACGTGCCCGGAGATGGTCTTCCGGTTCTCGTATCCAGTATCTTCGCATCGTTCATGAACTGCGCCTTTCCTTCGACGATAGACTGCATCAAGTTCACCATGGCGGAGGCATTGAGTGAAATGTCCGTGACCACGGCTATGTTTATGGTTCCCGGCTTGCCCAATGGATTGCCTATTGATAATGCGTTGTCAAAGCCCGCGGTCAGAAAGAGATCGATAAACCGGTCATTTATATTCTTCGACATATACACATATTTTGTGACAGCAGCCGCAGTGAGAGTCACTACCGTCCCTCTTCCATCCATCTTGTTTGAAATCAGAAATTCTTCAACCTCGGTCTTCACCGGTCCCCTGTAGTCATGATCCACATGCCTGTTTATGTACCTCGATCTGAATCCGAAACCGCCATTAAAGGGTGCAGAACTGAGAGCCTTTACCTCATGTTCGAAATCAATGAGATAATAATCGCTTTTTTCAATAAATCTGTAAGGTTTATCGGCCATGATGTCAATGAAATGATGATGTTAAAAATAAAGAATTCATTCAAAGCCACTGGAGGGCATCGATCCCCCGACCTGCTGATTACGAATCAGCTGCTCTACCGACTGAGCTACAGTGGCATCTCCAATTCCGGCATCTATGACAAACCGCCTACATCGATCCTCGCATATTATATCGAGACTAAAGCGAGAGCCTCGATGCCTTGAGGTTGAATTGTTAACGATCACAAAAATATTTCTGTCAGAAGATCAGAAATTCTCAAACTCAGCGATGCTGTCGATTGATATACCTGAAGGGATCTTTGGGTAAAAATATGTTGATTTCTGCGGAAGCATGCGCCTGGATAGAAGAAGACGTATTAGATGATCCTTGTTCCAGTCTGGCATGATGACTCCAAATGAAAAACTGCCTGAATCTACAAGCTTGATCACCTCTGAATAATCATGCGTATATATCGTTTCGTTCTCCAGATCAGTCATGGACATGCCTATAGCCTTGGAAAATAGAAAATCGTTTATTGTGTCTATTGTGTTGTCGTACATATTTTCTTTCGGCCTTATGCAGTAGAAATGGCCATCGTAGATGACAGCATCGTTGCCATATATGCGGTCACACTGATCCATATGGAAATATCTTGAAGTTTTTTCAGGATCGAATCTGAATTTGCTGGAAACCACTCTGTGCACTCCTCCGATGAGCACCCCTTCCTCATGTATCGATGTTATGTACGACATGGCGTAACTCCAGAATTCCTTCTCCCTGCCTGTCTTCCTTGCCGCTATGTTCTTCGTTGCCTGAAGCCTGTGATGTCCGTCGGCAACTATAACTACATCATTCTTCAGAATGTTGATTATCCTCTGTATTTCCTTGTGATCGTAGATGTAATAAACATGATTTTCTACCCCTTCTGGACCGGCGTAGCTGTTGTCCTCTCTGATTCCATCGGTTATTGATTTCAGGTACTGGGGCAGATCATTCTTTATGGTGACCAGGAATATAGGTTCTAGCTGGCATCCGATTCCATCCATCAACACCTCCCTGTCTCTGACGAATTCCTCAAAAGTGCGCTCGTGTGGAATCACATCATTATTTTCTGGGAAAATTCGAACTCGTGCTATGATACCATACCTATTGATCTGCCTCTTATCGAGATAAAATGTCTGCTTCAGAACTATGATGCATTCCCTTTCTGTCCTGACGAGAACTCCATTCTCTATCCAGTTATCCAGTATTACCTTTGCATGTTCCACTCCATCCTTACCCTTTGGCAGCGTCAGGTATGTTATGTTATATGGATTCCTCTTGAGCTCTATCTCCTGCTTTGGCGTTATCGCGTCGAATGGAGGCGATATCATTCCGTCTATCTCCTTCCTGTATATCAGCGGTCTGAACGCTCTTACTTCCAATTATTCACCGATCTCCGACTTAATGTATCTCAGGTTCTCCTCAAATTTGGCTTCTCCAAATGGTGTCTCCATGATCTTCGGCTTTTCTCTGAGCCTTTCGTCACCTATCAGCTTTATCAGCCCACCATCTATCGTCCCCTTGCCTATCAGCTCATGCCTATCTATCCTGCTTCCCATCTCTCTTTTTGCATCATTGAGATGAAAAGCGTAGACCCTCTCCAATCCGATAATATTGTCCAGAGAATCTATGAAGGCTTCATATGAATGCGCCAGATCATAGCCAGAGGCCCATGCATGGCAGGTATCTATGCATACACCTACGCGTTTATCTGATACGTCGATTATACTTGCAACCTCTTCAAGTTCTGTCCCGATCACATTTCCCTGGCCCGCTGTATTCTCTATGAGTATGATCACGTTATGATTCCCAACCGTTGAGATCAGATCCCTTGCTCTCTCTAATCCATTCTTCCTGTCTGGATTTGATCCCGGATGCACAGTGAGGAACGTAGCCCTAAGCCGGTCCGATCTCAAGATCTCGTCATGGAATGCCTCTTCCGATCTCCTATATAACGATTCGTCTGGTGATGCCAGATTTATAAGATAGGAAGCATGGATCATGGTGCTCTTGATGCTGTATCTGTCAACTGCAGTTATGAAAGCCTCCGCCTCTTCGTCCTTCAACGGCGGCGAGGCCCAGCGCATCTGGTTCTTCGAAAAGAACTGGAAGGTAGGGAAGCCAAACTCGCTAGCCCTTTCTGGACCTTTATGCAGACCGCCTGCAACGGATATGTGCCCGCCTATAGTGTACTTCCTTGAGAGATTACGCAGATCTTCCCCTATCAATGCTATCCCTGGATCTCTGGCTTATTTATCAGTATGTTGATGAACTGGTAAACGTGCATACTGAGGACAGGGTTATCGCTGTACCCACATGTCTCAAGGTCAGGACCAGCGATCAGAGCTCTATTCTGGTCACTCACGATATCTGTGGCTATCAAACCGTCTCTCCTATAGACTATCACATTGGCAGGAACCCTCTTGTTCGGTGGTATTACAAAGACAACCCTGGCACCACGCTTTATGGCATTTTCAATGGGTTTCTTCATCTGCTTCCTTATTTCAATTATCTTTGGGGTTGAGATTATTATCTCATGTTCGGTGAGGTTTATCATCTCTTCGATCTTCTCCATGACCTTCTGTGCACCGTTTATCGTGTATATAAGCTGCGGTTCGCCTCTTGACGGAGCATTATCTTCAAGCTCCTTAAGATCCCTGAACAGCTGCTGTAGTTTTTCCTCATAGTAATCCCTTATCTCCTCCATCTTCGCCGGCTTGAACATTCTCGGTCTCCCTTCTGTGGCCTTCGCTAGACCCTTCTTCACCAGCGATTCCATGACCTTGTAAGCAGATGTTCTGGGTATGTTGGCGGTGCTAGCTATCGTATCAGCGTTTGCAACTCCGTGATAAACAAGCGCCGCGAAGCCCTGAGCTTCATAAGAGGAGAGCCCGAACATGCGAAGCATCTCCTGAATCCTTTCCATCTTACCGTTATTAGCTTCCACGACTACTAATATTATTATTAATTAAAAACCTTTTCAATTTTCATCACGCAATTTTTACGTATTTACCAATATTAAATGATTTCTACGATAATTATAATTATGTATGAAACTAATTTATTATGCAAAAATTTGAAGAAAAAATTTGAAAAACCATGGTACAACAATAGTATTTCTATCGTGACGTCATATACTAGTATGCTACCCTATGATGAAAATTCATATTCGAGGATGCTCGAGGGTTATACCGTCATAGTTGCAACATCCGGGAGTATCTCCATTTACAGAATACCGGATCTTGTCAGGGACCTCAGGCGAGAGGGTGCCAATGTCATAGTCGGGATGAGTCAAAGTTCAGCTGCAATGGTGAGTCCAGAGGTCATGAAGTGGGCATCTGAAAGAGATGTTGTCACTGAGATCACCGGTCGTATAGAGCATATAACACTCTTCACAGAAAACCCAGATAAGAAGATACTTCTGATAGCACCAGCATCGTACAATACCATAGGGAAGATGGCCAACGGTATAACAGACAGCATACCGTCGCTCTTCTTTTCATTTGCCTTCGGTCATGGAATAAAGACGGTTGTTGCACCAGCAATGCATAAAAGCATGATGGAGAATCCAATAAACCTGGAAAACGTGAAGAAATTGAGAGATCTAGGTGTCAGGTTCGTTGAGCCAATCTATGACGATGAGAAGGCAAAGCTGGGCAGCAATGCTTCTATAGTGGACGAGGTATGTCGGGCGACGCATGAGACTCTCGCTGGCAAGAGGATAATGATAATATCTGGAAGGGGCGAGGAACCAATCGATCCCATACGATCGATAACCAACGCTGGCAGCGGATTCACCGGGGTTTGGGCTGCAAAGAATGCATACAGGATGGGCGCGTCCATGATAACCTACATTGGCAATACCCAGTACGATCTTCCTGGTTATGTCAATTACATACATGCAAAGTCAATGGATGAATTCGAAGACAGATCGCTCAAGGAGATCGAGAAGGGTTACGATGCAGTCATCGTCACCGCTGCACTGCCGGATTTCAAGGTGTCCGAAAGATCCGATAAGAAGTACAGCAGCGACGAGACCCTCAGACTTACCCTAGAACCGAGAGAGAAGCTCATATATAAGCTAAGAAAGAAATTCAATGGTCTACTTGTGGCATTCAGACTAACTGATGATATAAACGAGGATGCGATCAGCCACTTCGAAGGAAAGGTCGATCTTGCCGTCGTAAACACCTATGAGAAGGATCCATTTGGGAAGGTAAGAAACAGCTACCGCTTCGCATGGAAGAATGGATCGAAGATCCTCCATGATGCGCCGAAGCCCATGATGACCAGGATGCTCCTTGAACAGATATCCAGCATGATCTGAGGACATATCATGTTTGATGAAACTATCACGATAACGGGCTTTCAGTTAAGACGAACAGAAAAGGCCCGTGCATTAGATGCAATGAAGGAATCGCTACGTGAAACGAATTCCGACATGATCATATTTCCAGAAAAATGGACAACAGAGGAATATAAAGAGGATGAAATTCTGTCAGTCATAGAAAGCCTAGATATTGGCCATATTCCGCTCTTCATTCCAGGGTCATTCAGCATAAGCGATGATGATATTTTGTACAACAGATCTTATCTATTTCACTATGGAAAGCTGATCGGCCATCAGGACAAGATCTCACTCTATGCAGATGAATCGAGAAGATACACCGCCGGATCTTCAATCCGTGTGTTTTCAGGGGATGGACTTTCCATAGGCATTTCCATATGCTACGATATTGACTTTCCATACTACAGCAAGGTGTTGATGAGAGAAGGTTGCAACATGATAGTCAATCCATCACTGATAAGATCAAATTTTACGGAAGAATGGCATCTCTACGTATCAGCCAGATCCCTAGAAAACCGTGTGCCAGTCATATCAATAAATTCTCTCTCGGAACCTTTTGGCGGACATTCGATAGCAGTTTTGCCGTACAAAGATGGGACCGGATACAGAATAAGAAAGGCTGTGGCCAGCGATATGAAGTTTGATGTCACTTTAAATATAAAGGATTATGAAGACGGAAGGATCAGAAGATTCCAGGAAGATCCTGGTACATACTCCTTCGCAAAAATTGAGGTGATCAAGTTCTGATGTTTTCGTTGATTATTCTGGCCACTATCTGCGGATGGCTTATCTGAGGTGTATGCCTTGCATAGGGTATCTCGTACAGTTCGCTGTTCGGAATCAACTCATGGAATCTCCTTCCATAGTCTATGCTCAGTACGTTATCAGCTGTACCCCATATTATCAAGGTTTTGGCCTTTATCGATCTGAGATCATCCTCCTTCATTTTCCATTCTTCTTTGGAGTTGTTTATGGATATATTCCTGATGATGTATTCATCGTTACCATCCTCCACAGACATGACCTTCTTAACAAATTTATCAAGAGCCTCTTCGCCTATCTCCGCGATGGTTGGATTTAGACCTGCACTGTCAACTAGCACCAGATAGTCAGGTGCCTTCTTCTTCACAGTTATGTAAAGCGAGATCCAGCCACCATAAGAGTTTCCAACGAGAGTGAATCTATCTATTCCCATTCGGTTCAGAGCATCCATAACAGCTGATGCCTGAACTTCAATTGTATACTCTATCCTGGGTTTATCACTCCTTCCATGCCCCAGAAGATCGAAGCATAACATGCGAAAACGCTGATCAAGAAAACGATCAAGCCTCAGCCAGTTGTTGCCGGATCCACCAAGTCCGTGAAGAAAGACAAGTGGATATGAACCGGGCCGCTCGAGGTATGATAGATTTCCAAAACTTGTCATTATCGAATGCCTGTCCATATATAAACTTTATCACACATGTTATATAAAGCTTGTATGCTTCCTTCGAATTACGTTATTTTACTGATGATTTTCGTATAGCAAAAATTTTTAACATAAAATTTTCCGCAAAAATCTTTTTATATCATTCCATAGGAAGGCGTGGCGCAAAAAGAGAAATTTGTCTATAGATTTGATGAAGGAGGAAAAGAAATGGTTGACCTCCTTGGAGGAAAGGGAGCCGGCCTTGCTGAGATGACAAAGATAGGTCTGAATGTACCGCCAGGGTTCACTATCACAACAAAGGCATGCATAGCCTTTCTGAAGAATGGGGGTTTTCCAGAGGGAATGATGGATCAGGTGATGCAGGCGCTGCATGATCTGGAACAAAAGGTGGGAAGATCATTCGGCGACGAGAAGAATCCACTTCTCGTATCGGTAAGATCCGGTGCACCGGTAAGCATGCCTGGGATGATGGATACCGTTCTGAATGTCGGCCTAAATGACAGAACGGTTGAAGGCCTCGCATTCATGACGGATAACAGACGCTTTGCCATGGACGCCTACAGAAGGCTCATACAGATGTTCGGAGAGATAGTTTATGGATTACCTCATGAAGAGTTCAGAGGAATGATAGAAGAACTGAAAACAAAAAAACATTACGACGAAGATAGATTCACAGTTCAGGATCTTCAGTGGCTGATAGATAAATACCATACCATTTATAAAAAATATGGCAAGTCGTTTCCTCAGGATCCACAGACGCAGCTGGTTGAATCAATCAAGTCCGTGTTCAATTCGTGGAACAGCAAGAGAGCTGTTGCATACAGAAAGATGAATGGAATACGCGATGACATGGGAACTGCAGTGAGCATAGTTGCGATGGTTTTTGGAAACATGGGTGACGATTCTGCAACAGGTGTTGCTTTCACGAGGGACCCGAATACTGGAGAAAAGAAGGTATTCGCGGAGTATCTGACAAACGCCCAGGGCGAAGACGTTGTAGCTGGCATCAGAACGCCGAAGTACATTGATGATATGAAGAACGAGATGCCACAAGTCTACAGCGATCTGATGAAGACCTGCGACATACTTGAGCACCACTACCGAGATATGCAGGATATTGAGTTTACAGTAGAACGCGGAAAACTCTACCTTCTCCAGACAAGGACTGGAAAGAGAAGCGCAAGGGCTGCCATCAGGATAGCCTTGGATCTTGTTGATGAGGGAATAATATCTGAAGAGGAAGCGTTGATGCGCATAACGCCTTCAACCTTCGATAGGATAATGCATCCTCAGGTCAAGGTCACCGGAAAGGAAACTCCGCTGGGAAAAGGCCTAGCAGCATCTCCAGGTGCAGCCTCTGGCATGATCGTATTCTCATCAGAACGTGCACTGGAGATCGGAAAGGCCAAAAAGATGATACTGGTAAGGCCAGAGACCACAGCAGATGATGTGAGAGGCATGGCGGTATGTGAGGGTTTCCTCACCCAGAAGGGTGGCATGACATCGCATGCAGCAGTCGTTGCAAGAGCTATGGGGAAACCAGCCGTTGTAGGTGTTGAAGCCATGTCAGTGAATGTCAACGACAGAACAGTGACCATAGGAAACAGGGTTTTCAAGGAAGGAGATGTGGTGACCATTGATGGAACTTCTGGATTCTTCTATGAGGGTGAACTTCCCGTCGAGAAACCCACTATTGATGAGTATTCCAGCAGACTACTGAAGATAGCTGACAGATACAGGAGGCTTGGAGTGAGAGCAAATGCGAACACTCCAGAGGAAGCAAAGTTGGCCAGGGAAAATGGCGCTGAAGGTATCGGCCTTGCCAGGACGGAAAGGATGTTTCTCGGAAATGACAGGATAGGCATAATGCGATCAATGATAATGAGTGAAACGACTGAAGAGCGCAAGAAGTATCTGGATCAGCTTCTCCCAATGCAGGTGCATGACTTCGTGGAATTTTTCAGGACCATGGAGGGCTACCCCGTGATAATCAGGCTTCTAGATCCACCACTGCATGAATTCCTTCCAAACAAGGAAGATATATTGAGACAGATATATGACATAAACAGTGGCAAGGGAAACAGAGAGGATCTGCCCTACCTAGAGAGATTGCTCAAAACGGTTCGTGATCTTGAAGAATTCAATCCCATGCTTGGGTTCCGTGGCTGCAGAGTCGGACTTGTGTATCCGGAGATATATGACATGCAGGTCAGAGCAATAATAGAGGCAGCTGTGAAGGTCATTGAGGAGGGGAGGACCATATACCCGGAGATAATGATCCCTCTGGTAGGTCATCAGAACGAACTTAAGAAGATACGCGCTAGGCTTGAAGAAACCGCAAAATCCGTGAAGAATCATGAGAAGGTGAGGTACAAGTTCGGAACGATGATCGAGATACCGAGGGCCTGCATCACCGCACACAAGATAGCTGAATATGCGGATTTCTTCTCCTTCGGCACAAACGATCTGACACAGATGACCTTTGGATACAGCAGGGACGATGCAGAGGGAAAGTTCATGTTCTTCTATCTGGAAAATGGAATACTCGAGAGCGATCCATTCTCTTCAGTTGATCGTGATGGTGTCGGAGAATTGATGAAGATCGCGGTCGAGAGAGGCAAGAGAACAAAGCCGGATCTGGAAGTTGGCATATGTGGAGAACAGGGCGGCGATCCTGATACGATTGAATTCTGCGATGAGATAGGACTGGACTATGTATCCGCATCACCGCACAGGATTCCAGTGGCAAGACTGGCCGCAGCGAGATCAAACATAGCGAGGGAAAAACCGGAAATAGCCCAAACGGCCAAATATTGAAAAATAAATTATTTTCATTTTATGGTGAGCTTGAAGAGCTTATCGGACGGATCCTGAACCCTCATCATCTCAGCTTTTTCCACCTTCATTATCTGTATCTCTATGAGCGGATCAACAACTGCTGAGAAAAGATGTCCACCCACTATCATGTGATTTGACCTGGCTCCAGATGCATGTATATGATATCGTGGTTCGTTCTGCGCAATGCTGCCATGCAGGGACACTATCTCCAATCTCTCCCTGAACGTTTCTTTATCATAGTCCTGACCGTTCCAGTATCCGATCTCGAAATCTCTCAGCATGCCTATAGCCCATACCACCGTACCGCCCTTAACGTCGTATTTTCTGCATACCTCATCCAGATCTTCAAAAAAGGAGGTATTCTTATCGAAGCGGGCCACTATGAATGTGCCCTCCTGCTTGGAGTACATATGCAAATATCATTTCATTTCTTATTAAGGTTGGCTATGCCCCGTCATGTTCCCCCATGTTAGCCGCGGAACAGATACTTACTGCAGCACATAATATTAAACAATGCGCGGATAAGAAAGCAATATCATTTCTTGGAGATTATCTTTATCACGTCTGAGTCCTTCAATACATAGTCTCTGCCCAGGATCATCTTTGTTCTGCCGTTTATAGCCCTGATGAATCCTTCACCGATATCTGTATGCACCCTGAATGCAAGATCCAGTGCAGTTGATCCCTCAATCATCACATATGCATCAGGAAGGATGTTTCCAGCCTTATCTGTCCATTTATTTTCATCATATACTGGGTAAACGACGATGTAGTGCAACAGGTTCTTGACCACCTTTTCCACTAGGTCATGTATTCTCACGACGCCGGGTGTCCTGAACCACCTATCTATCATCTCAAGTGCCTCTCTCTGACGCTGATTGCCCCCCGTTATCTTAAATCCGGTCAAAACGGAATCTATGATGCCAGCATTTCTCGCTCTCTTCACGGCCAGCTCGTACTCTGCAGAAACAACATACATATCAGGTATAGCCTCAATGATCTTACGAATGGTTTCAGCATCCACCCTGTCGCCCTTGTTGCCAGCATATACTACAGGTTTTGCATATTTCAGTATCGCTGATGCTAGGTTATAGGCATCCTCCATCGTCCAGATACTCAGCCTTGCTGGGAAAAACTCAGTCTCCAGAATTTCAGAGATCTTCTTTTCCGGAATGCCAAAGAGCGAGAGCTTTTTTCTGAGAGCTATTTCACGGCGCTCGCCTGCAGCCTCGCTTCTCCTGCTGAAATGATCCCAATCAGAGTATATCCTGTCCGCGAACCACTTCTTTATCTCGTTCATCACCAGATTTATGCTGTTCTTTATGTTTTCAATTGATCCTGACGAGATGTCGATTATGAGCACTATCGCATCGACATCCCTCACGGCGTCTAAGAATTCGTTTCCCATTCCACGGCCTTCGCTTGCACCCTCTATCAGACCGGGAACATCTATCACCTGAACGGGTATATGACGTATCCCATTTTCGCAGTAGCCTTCCCTTGGATTGCAGTGAGATCCGATTTCAGAATCCGGACATCTCACGGTGAAGAATGTCATGCCTAGGTTCGGCTTCACGGTGGTGAATGGAAAATCACCTATTTCGGCCTCATTCTGAGTTGCAGCGGAGAAAAACGTTGACTTACCGACGTTTGGTTCACCCACGAGGCCGATCTTTACAGACATGACTGCCGCATTTCATCTTCAAAAATAAAGATTTTCAGATTCACTTCGCTGGCAATTCTATTCGTAATATCAATTTGATGCAGGCACGCCGGATTTTCTGGAAGACCTACTCTTTAACCCAAGTGCTGCAAGATAATAGATGGTCTTGGCGAAACCCGCAAAGTTATCGAACTCCACCATGGCGAATTTTTCAGTGGCCTTGCCTTTTGTCTCGCCCAGCTCCCTGAAGATGTCCTCAATGCCAGAGAAGACACGTTCGTTCATGTTTCGAACTATCCACTGTATGATGGGATTCCTCATCTCGCTGGTGAGATATGGGAACAGCTCTTTGGTCACATTGATTGAATGCTTCCATGAGATATAGAGTATGTCCCAGTATTTCTTCGGTATGGTATCGATCCATGGGAAATCGTTTCCTTTTAGCCTACTGGCTGTCATGGGTATAACAGGAAGCGGGAATATCCATGCCTTAAGATCCAGATCTATCATCCTCTCAACCAGCTTTATGCTCTCCTCGATGTCCTCATCGGTTTCATCCGGATATCCTATGGTCATTGTATAGCATGGATGTATGTGGTTATCCACGAGTATTCCCGTGGCATCCACGATCACGTCGCCCCAGTCATGCGGCGTCCACGGGAAAGGCTTGCCTCTCATGTACTTTGATATTATGCGTTCACTACCGCTTTCCAGACCGACAACCGGTGCCTCGGCTGTATACTTATCATACTCCGCAATCTCAGCGATGGCCTGAACCGTCCTAGGGCTGGATTTTGCACCCGGGGCCGAAATATGCGGAAAATAGATGTGGGTAGCCCCCATCTTCTTAACAGTGGTGAACAGGTTCACAAGAGCTTCATGGTTCACCTGTAGCTTCTTCGACCCGTATAGCATTATGTCATCCGTGAGAAGCTCAACTCCTCTTATTCCATGATCGATGTTGAGCCTGACCTCCTTGACTATATCCTCCAGCGGTATAGATCTGAACGTCTCTGGCGTTATGGAGCAGAACTGGCAACCCCTTGGACATCCCCTGGTTATCTGTACCTCCCCGAATCTTGATGGCTTTATTATCGTTGGGATTTCCTCAACCTTTGGCATGCGGCCATAGGTAACCTTCGGCACCGGTTCGCCTCTCTCCATTTTCCTTACCAGATCAGGAAAGTCAAGTTCCGCCTCACCGTCAAGCACTGCGTCAACCCATTCTGGCATGTCCATAGCTATCTGCCACGCACCCGGACCGCCTATTATGACCTTGAATCCATACTTCGCCTTCAGTTTCTTTACCTTTTCACCAAGCTCTTTGAAAAATTTCGCAGTCCAACTGTCACCGCCACCAAAGATCATGGTCAGCTTTGTGGAGACAGGACTCAGTGCGTATGGATCATGTACGTTTATGCCGAGAACCTTTGTTCCTGCGTCAACGGTCTTCTCCAGTTGTTCTGGCGGTGATACAACAACCGATATGCCCTTTGATGCAAGAATGGCCTCAACCTTCCTAAGCCCATAGGGAGCCGTTATCGCCTCTCCATTCTCATAGGACTTGATCGGAGGTGTGAAGAATCTGTCCATAAAGAAACGTGGAACAAGCCTTGCAGGAAGGCATGCCACATAACCAAGCGGAGAAGATCCATTGTAGTCCGTGAATGTTCCTCTATCAGATGTTAGAACAACTTCCCAGGACATAATTTAATAATACATTAAAATATTTAAAGATTGCCAATTTTATTAAGCAGATGAAAATATACTCATATAATGCTAATAAATGTCAGAAAATGCTGATTAAACACTTTACTTATGAATATTTTATCATTATATCTAACAATAATTTAAAGATATTGTTAAAAATTATATCAACTCTAAACAATAAGATTTAACATACGCATGGAATTTTAACAACATGGGAAGATCATTTACAATACCGAAATACACGCCATTTTTCTTTGATAATAAACTTTATGAATATATCCTGTATGCATGGCTGAAGTATCGCATTCCATAGCTGGGTATCGCGATACAATGATTATGAGCTGCAGACCAAGAGTCTTTGGTGAGTGGCAGCCCGTAAATACATAAAATATGGAGTATAATCATGGAAGTTGAAATCAGGATCGTTTCCGCATCATACCGACAGAGTGACGTAGCAGTAGAACTATTCGGTAGGACGCAAAGTGGGGAATCTGTAACTGCGCTCTATTTTGGTTTCAGGCCATATTTTGATGTTGTTGAACCAGATGAGGATTATCTTAAAAAAATACAGAACGATGAAGAATTTCTCAAAATGGAGGACAAGAAGCTTTGGATAAGAGGCAGATACGAGAATGTCAAGAGAATATACATAAGATCCCCCTGGAAAGTTCCTGAATACAGAGAGAAATGTCCATTTGAAGTCCTCGCAGCTGACATACCATTTCATCATCGGTTCATATACGATTTTGACCTTGGATCGTGCGTCAGGATCACTGGAGAGGAGATCTCCGACAAAGAGCCTTCATTCACTACGGATCTCGTCATAAGGGCTGAGAAGATAGAGAATGTAACCGATTTCAATCCTAATCTCAAGGTTCTGAGTTTCGATGTTGAAAATGAGATAAACAGGGAAAATGTGGAGGATTACGGACGGATTCTCGTGATAGGATATTCCATAAGCTTCCAGGGAAAGGTCACAACTGGTTCGCTTTCCGGTGACGAACAAAACATTCTGCACGGATTCATAGATCTCATCAGGAGTGAGGATCCGGATGTTATAACAGGATACAATATCGATGGATATGATATTCCTGTCATAAAGAAGAGGATGGATCAATATGGTATAAAGATGGAGATAGGCCGCGATGGATCAGTGCCCAGAAGAATAATGAACCAGTTCTGGCGTGTGCACGGGAGACTTATCAGCGACACCTGGTGGAGCGTAAAGAGAATTTTGCATCCAAAGCATGAATCGCTTGATTATGTGTCAAACCTTCTGCTTGGACAGGGAAAGGATAACATAGACCGCCTCAGGATCGAGGAGGAATGGAAAACCAGGAAGGACGAGGTCATCGCCTACTGCATAAAAGACGCAGACTTAACTCTCCGCATATTCGATAAGCTCATGGTGCTTAACAGGCTGATGTACATGTCATCAGTGACAAAGCTGCCACTGGATGATGTGGCCAATGTCGGCACCAGCAACTACGTTGATTCAATCCTCATAAGGGCGGCTGACAGGGAAAATATAGGAGTGCCGATGAATCAGCATGAGATCAAAACGGAGGAAATACAAGGTGGTTACGTTCATTCAATAGGTGCAGGACTTTATTCCAATGTGATCGTGCTGGACTTCAAAAGCATGTATCCATCCATGATAATAAAATACAACGTCTGCTTCACGACGCTTGATCCAAATGGCGAGATTGAATCGCCAAACCATGTAAGATTCCTTTCGCCGGACAAAAAGAAGGGGCTGATACCCAGAATACTTCAGGATCTCATGGCCGACAGGGATGAAGTTAAGCGGAAGATGAAGGCAGCCAAGAGCCCGGAGGAAAGGGAATTCTATGACGGTATACAGAATGCAATAAAGGTTCTCATGAACACCTTCTATGGCGTCCTGGCCTCATCTTTCTATCGTTTCACCGATCATAAGATCGGAAGCGCAATAACCGCATTCGCAAGAGAAACAATCAAGGGGATAATATCGACGTTAGAATCTTCCGGCTACACCGTTATATACGGAGATACGGACAGCGTTTTCGTTAAATCCGGTGGAAAATCAACAGAAGAGGCTATCAGAAAGGGAAAGGAGCTGAGCGAGAAGCTTTCGAAGGAACAAGGACTCACACTAGATTTCCAGATGGTGCTGGATCCTTTCTTCTCTCATGGGGCAAAGAAGAGATATGCAGGAAGATGCGTGTATCCGGATGACATGAAGGGTGAGATAGTCATCAAGGGATATGAGGTTCGCAGGACAGATTCTTTTGACCTTCAGAGCAAAGCTCTCTCGAAGGTGATAGATTACATACTGAATCGTGATGTACAAGGCGCAATAAAATATGCAGACGATCTCATAAAAAAGGTTAGATCAGGAGATCCATCGATAGATATAGAGAGCCTAGTGATATCAAGGACCGTTAAAGAATTTGACAGCTACAGGGCAAATCAAGAATCATTAGCCAATATAAGAGCTGCAAAGAAGCTTATAGAAATGGGAGAGACCTTCGTACCTGGTATGAAAGTTTCATGGATCGTCACAAACGGCAAGCGTACACCTCAGGAGGTTGAGCCGTATATATATGGAAGAGAACTAAAGAGCAAGCCTGATTGGGATTATTATGCCAGACGTTTATCAGAAACCTTGGGAAGAGTTATAGATGTATTCAAATCAGAACTGGGACAGAGTCAGAAGATGTCCAGTCTCGAAAGTTTTGCAGCTTCCACGGATGAAAGAAAAACTCAGCCCAGCGAAAAACCAAAGAACAGCACTCTGGATAGTTTTTTCGGATCTTAAAAGAGAAGTTAGGAGTTTGAGGGAAGCAGTAAAACTCTTTCTTCGGACATGAAATATACGAACTTCTCACAATAAATAGAAAGATCTATAAATAATCTCATCATATCTATAGACAATGTTAACAGCCGCCAAAGTGAAGCTGTATCCAAATGTAAAACAGAAAGTATTACTGGAGAAGCACTT
>NZ_JAGDXM010000047.1:0-30706 GCF_023256435.1 Thermoplasma sp.
CGGACTTCACTCAATGGAAATACTCATAAATTGTTTTCCTATATTTTTTGCATCCTCTACGATAACCAAGTGGATGATGCTTTAGTAAAATCGCTGAGATCCGAATTCACGCCTGTGGTTATAGCGATATATGGCTTGTACAGATGTCCGGAAAGGCAGAGGTCTCTTCGCTGAAAGGAAGATCCGAAGCTTTAGCTTAGGAGTAGCTCACCATATCGATATAGTGGTGCCCTTTTTGCCATGCAAAGATAGATATGCTATGCGGAAAGACAAAAAAATCAGAGGAATATATCGCGTTTCGCGAAGGCAACGTTGGGGATATACGAAATATCGGGATACCGGTTCAAACCTATGTACCTCGATGTTGTTCTGTGGATCAGCATGCGAAACAGCATGGAATCAGAGCTGTAAAGTGCGAGAATGACCGGATCCATCTTCCCTGCAGCTGCGAGAGCATCTTCTATCGAATTGGCGCTTTGCACGATGTAAACGGGGGTGTATATCATGTCATCGAAATCGATCATATCTCCGTTTATCAATGATGGTGTGATGATATTGCCCTCCGGGCCCTTTGAGAACATCAGCGATCTTGATCTCCTTGCTTCCGCCATGATGTTGAGCGATCTTACGAGATCCAGATCCGAAGCGCATGGGCCAAGCTGCGTGCACATGTCACGAGGGTCTCCCGTTTTTATGGACGAGAGAAGTTCCTTCATCCTGTTCAGGAAATACTCGAAGATGTCCTCATGCACTATGATCTTTCTCAGAAATACGCTGTGCCTTTCGATCATGGAGTTTACAAGATCCTGAGCGGCAAAGTCCACATCTGCGTCCTTCCACACTATGGCCAGGGCCGGACCGCCCTGATCAAGGTAGATGCTGCCTGAATTATCCCGCATCTCTGGCTTCTTGTCTGTGGAGTAGCAGACTACAGGACAGCCCCGCGGAAGATCAGCTGAAGGATCGCCATCGATTATACTGAAAGAACCATTCGGCAGGCCAGAACCAGAAAAAGCCTTATAAACGAGATACGGAACAAGGAATGCATACCTATCCGGAATAACCGCCACGGGTATGCGGTTTGAGAGAAAGAAGAGAGCCGGTATGATGATCGAAGCGATTGGATCCTGGTAATCTGGATAGATTACGGAACATGACGGCAGTGCATAGAATGCTGGATCTGCAATGATTGACATCCTTCTCCCGGCTGACCAGGAGCGTTCTATTTCCAATTTCAGATATTTTACTGGCTTTCCGGTTGTAGAAGCTACCCTTGGAAGTATGGCGTCGCCGTTATCACGCAGGTACTGCAGTACCTTGTCAAAAGACGAAGATATCTGATCTGCGGACATGGATCTGAGAGAATCCGATGCAGATTCAATAACATCTGGTTTCATCTGCGGAATGCATGACTCCAGATACGCATCCTCGATCTCATCCGTGAAGCGGTTTCTGATTATCATATAGACCAGATCGCATAAAAAATCGATATAGTTATAACAAAAAGGTGTAATTAAGGATTGATGTTGGAGATCTGATAGTTTGGCGGCTCGCTTATCAGCCTTATATCATGGGGATGGCTCTCCCTGAGACCGTTATTGGTTATTCTCACGAACTTCCCGTTTCTCTTCAGATCTTCGATCGTTGCTGCACCCACGTATCCCATACCTGTGCGCAGGCCTCCGACAAGCTGGAACAGGACCTCATCCACACGGCCCCTGTAAGGCACCGCGCCCTCAACACCTTCAGCTATGAAACCGTTTCCAAGCTTGCTGTACCTGTCTGAGAGTCCTGTTGTCAGGGCACCTATGGACCCCATTCCCCTGTACGCCTTGTATTTCCTGCCGTTTATTATCATCTCCTGACCGGGGCTCTCCTCAGTTCCTGCAAGCATGGATCCAAGCATGACGGCGTCCGCTCCAGCAGCTATGGCCTTGACTATGTCTCCAGAATACCGTATGCCGCCATCTGCTATTACAGGAATCCCGCTCTCCTTAGCCACCTCTGCAACCTCTGATATTGCGGTGAGCTGTGGAACTCCGACTCCAGCTACTATCCTAGTCGTGCATATGGAACCTGGGCCAATGCCGACCCTGAGTCCATCCACCTCGCATGCTATGAGATCCTCAGCCGCCTGTGCTGTGGCGATATTTCCTGCAACTATATCCACTGAGATCTGCTTCTTCATGTTGCGGATTGAGGAGAGCACGTTTTCATTGTCCGCATGCGCCGTATCCACCACTATGAAATCAGCGCCAGCCTTTTCAACCTCAATGGCCCTGTCAATGTCGAACGGCCCAACAGCGGCACCAACCATGAGCTGTCCTTCGCTGTCCCTTGAGGCGTCTGGGAACTTCTGCCTCGTGATTATGTCCTTCGCCGTTATGAGCCCTACGAGGCGCCCAGATCTGTCAACGAGAGGGAGCTTCTCTATCCTGTTCTTGTGCAGTATCTCTATGGCCTCCTCTATGTCAACGTTCTCCGGCGCGGTTATCACGTCTTTTACCATCACGTCCGATACAGATGATCCCTTTTTGACAAACTCAAGATCCCTCTTGGTGACGATGCCCACAAGCTTGTCATCCTTGACAACCGGCAGGCCGGCTATGTTCCTCGTTGCCATCAGCGTCTTTGCAACCTCGATGGGCGTCTCCGGGCTTATGGTATAGACATCCCTTATTATGATGGTCTCTTCACGCTTCACGCGCTTGATCATCTCCACCTCCTTTTCTCTCGGTTGATTCCGATGTATGACGCCGATCGCACCGTATCTCGCCATGGCTATGGCCATAGCATCTTCAGTCACGGTATCCATTGGAGAACTTATTATCGGAACTTTGACGCTTATATGCCTGCTTATCCTGGATGAAACTACAACATTCTTTGGTTCCACGGATGTGCGCATTGGCAAAAGCAGAACATCATCAAAAGTGAATCCTTCTGTTATCTTCGTGAATTTTTCTCTATACATGCGAAAGGAAGTAAAAACCAATAAATAAATGTTGCCTGAGCTTATGTTAGACCATGTCAGCGGAACATGGAAGATGAGAGACCATCCCTAGCCCTTGATTCATAGGCTTTTTTTACGAACTCAATTGTTTCAGATACATGCATATCGTAATCGTAGAGTATAGTTCTGTAGTAATCTTCCGCCACAGTGCCTGGTATCTTCAGGCGATCAGCGAGGGATCTGGCACATTCCCTCTTGAATTCTGTGGATCTCACCACTGCGCTATCCAGCGCTGATGTATCTGGATCTTCCTCGATCCTCGAAACCGAGACAGCGTAAACTGGAGAAATGTGAAATATGCGTGCGAACGCACTGCCCACATCCATCAGTATGTTGATCCTCGTTCTGTATACGGCCAGGGCTTCATCACCATTCAGCAGTGCATATTCGGCAAGAGATAAAAGATCGTCGGCTTCCTTCCGATCGGAATGCACGAATTTATGATCTATTCCAAGCCTTGACAGCACGAGATCCAGATAGAGTTCGGTTGTTCTGGTATTGGACGTTATGGCAACTGTGATCTCCTTCTTCAGTCTGTTCGCCCTCGATATCAGAACCGTCGATATAGTCTTGTTCAGTGAGTGTATATTGGCAGTCTTCAGAAGGCGCAAACTCTCGGCGTTCTCCAGATAAGAGACCAAGGAGACCATGCCTATCTGAACGTCTCCAGACAGCACCAGATCAAGATTTTTGAATGGGTTATTGCGCACCACGATGGCCTTGTTTTCGAACCCCAGGTAAAGGGGATCGCTGTGAGCGAAGTCTATTATGGATATCATGCGTACGCCATTATGTTGTAGAACGTATCCCTTATGGCCGGTATCTTCCCAGCCTGCCTTATCAGGCGGTTGAGCTCCTCCGTTGTTGTAGGTGTTCTTCTGTCCGTCGCTCCAAAAACCTTCTCGCTGTACGCTGTGCCCACCAGATCGCTTCCGCCGCCGTTTATGGCTATCTGCGCAACAAGCTTTCCCAGAGCAACCCAGTAGACGCTTATGTTTCTTATGGCATCGCCCATGATGATCCTGGCAAGTGCTATGACCTTGAGATCCTTGTCCACCGGTGCCGGCCCCTTTACTCTGCCGGATCTGAGGAGAGCAGTGTTTTCAGGACTGAACTTCAAAGGAATGAATGATAGAAATCCCGGAACCTCCAGCTGGTTGTCTCTTATCTTTATCATATGATCGACGATATGATTCCATCCTTCGACGTGGCCATATGTCATAGTTGAATTGCCCTTGAGCCCCATGGAATGGATTATCTTTGCGTCCTCCAGCCACTTTTCTCCGGATATCTTTTCAGGCGTAGATACGATCTTCCTTATCTCCGGATCGAATATCTCGGCACCACCGCCGGTATGCGCGTTCATACCGGCTTCCATGAATCTTGAGACCGCTTCCCTTATACTATTCCCTGTCGTTCTAGCTATGAAATCTATCTCCGGTATAGTGAATGCCTTTATGGTGACATCTGGCACTATTGATCTTATCGTCCTGAACATGTCCTCATAGTATTCGATCGTAAGATCCGGATCAAAGCCACCGACTATGTGTATTTCCGTAACCTGCCTCTTCTTGGCCTCGTATGCCTCATGCATTATCATTTCCTTGTTCAGCTCATAGCCCTTCCCAAATCTCTTGTTTTTATAGGGTACATAAAAGGCACAGATTGGGCAGCTTGCCGTACAGTAATTTGTATAATTTATATTGTAGGAAACGGCATAGGTGACCGTTTCACCGACGTCTGTTTCGGTAAGTCTATTGGCTATCTTCATCAGGTCGAATAGATCCATGCCGGACAGTTCCATTGCTTCGTTGAAGGTTATGGGGGAGGATCTTGCCCTCTCGACCCAGTATTCAACATCGTAGGATATCATTTTATACTCATTGTCATTTGATATTTAAACTTGGAGCCAGCATTGCGAAAAGCTTCAGCAATGGGTGTGGGAGGTGCAAACTGGTTTTTTATTTGCCGTATTTAAGATTTTTGCGCGGTTCGCATCGACAAATGCTTAAATACGGCAGGAAAATGTCTTCGCGTGCCCTATGAATGCTGATGTTGTTTTTATCCACCCCCCCTCCATATATGATTTCAGGAAGAGGGATATAGATCCAGGGCCTATCAGCGACGTTGTCCCATCAACCCCAGTATTCGAGATGTATCCTGTTGGCTTTGTAAGCATGCTTAATTATCTGGTTCAGAACGGCTTCAATGCAAGAATAGCAAACGTGGCCGTCAGGATGGTGCAGTCCAGAAAGTTTGATCCGGTATCCTACATCAGGGATCTTGAAGCGCCAATATATGGCATAGATCTTCACTGGCTCCCACACGCACATGGGGCGCTCAATCTGGCAAGGATCGTGAAGAACCTGCATCCGAACTCATACGTTGTATTCGGCGGCTACTCCTCAACCTACTTCAGGAAGGAGATAATGAAGAACTATCCCTTCGTAGATTTTGTGCTGGCGGGCGATTTTCAGGAGTATGGCATATATAAGCTGGCTGAAACGCTGATCGAAGGTGGATCGCTGTCGGAAGTTCCCGGCCTTGTGCACAGGGAAAACGGCATGATAAAGGAGGAGAGGCCCTATGACTTCAGAAAGGGCCTTGAAAATGTCTTTTTCAACTACGAAGTTCTGCTTAAAAACGCAATAAAATATCACGACATCAAGGGCCATCTTCCCTATGCGGACTGGCTGCGCAACCCTGAAGGCTTCACCCTCATAGAGAGGGGTTGCCAGCTCAACTGCGGTTTCTGCGGAGGTTCGAACTTCTCATATAAGAATAACTTCGCGATGAATTACCAGTTTAGGGATCCATGCAGGGTTGTGGACGAGATAGAACTGTCCCAAGAGATACTTGGTTCCCCTGTCTTCGTTGTCGGGGATCTTGCGCTCGCCGGACCCAAGTACTATGAAAGGTTCTTTGCGTGCTTGAGGGATCGCAGAATTGACATACCGATACTCACTGAGTACTTCAAGCCCTTCAACGAGGATTATACCAAGGCGATCAGCAGGAGCGTGGTCGATTTTTCCATGGAGATATCACCGGAAACCTCAGATGAAAATATAAGAAACTGGAACAAGAGCGGATACAGCAATGAGGATCTCGAGAGATCCCTGAGGCTGGCGGAAAAATACGGATCAAAGAAATTTGATGTTTACTTTTCCATTGGATTATCGCATCAGGACTACGGCAATGTGATCGATACGGTGGAATATGCTGGTAAACTGATGAAGGACTTTCAGGGATCCAGAATGAAACTGAGCACCTTCATATCCCCCATAGCGCCATTTGTTGATCCCGGATCGCTCTGGTACGAGAAGTCCGATCTTTACGGCTTCAAGGTGTTCGCCAGAAGCTTGGCAGAGATATACCGCATACTTGACACCGGAAAGACATGGTATGATTTCCTTGATTATGAGACGCAGTGGATGAGCAGGGAGGACATAGTGAACGCAACCTATGACGCTGAGATAAGGATGACACAGCTGAGATACGATGTAGGCGACATAGACCGCGAAACAAGGGATACCATAATAAGAAATGTGCAGAACTACAGGCATGGAAATAACTACTGCAAGAGCAACAGGGTTGACAAACACCTTGCGTATATGAGCAAGGACATAGAGTGGTCCAACAAGCACAAGCCTACCCTTACCTCGCTTCTCATACTGCTTTATAGATCCTATGAGGAGGTCATAGGAGGCATGCGCATCCGCGGTTCAGGGGAGAATTCATGATGTTCAGGAAATGGGAGGCAAACGTTAATAACTATAGAAAAATAGTGTATCGTGTTAGTATCCAATTACATCTCATCAATCGAGAGAAAGGTTGAGAGTGGCGAGGATCTGGACGTAGATGATATCATTTTCATGTACGACGAAGCAGATGTTAACGATCTTGGCAAACTCGCAAGAAAGATAACAGAGAAGATAAGCGGCAACCGCGTGTCGTTCGTTTCAAATATAATACTCAATTATACGAACGTGTGCAATGTCAGGTGCAAATTCTGTGCTTTTTACAGAACAGGCAAGGAGCCTGATGCATACACGATGACACCCGATCAGGTTATAGAGGAGATCAGGAAGTATTATCCTCTGGGTATACGCCAGGTGCTCATACAGGGCGGAGTTAACCCCAATCTGGATCTTGATTATTATATTGAGGTGTTCAGGAGGATAAGGAAGGAGTTCCCGGATGTGGGTATAAACGGGCTGTCCACCGCAGAGATAAATTTCATCTCCAGAAAGGCGCGGATGAGCTATGAGGATACCATATCGATCTTGAGAGAAGCTGGCCTGGAGACAATACCCGGTGCAGGCGCCGAGATACTGGATGAAGACATCAGGGTGGCTCTTGGAAGGCCCGCCGGAAGCGGCAGGCAGTGGCTCGAGATCATGGAGACTGCACACAGGATCGGGGTCAGGACCTCGGCCACCATGGTGTATGGCCATATAGAAAAGAGCGTGAACAAGGCTCATCACCTCATAGCAATAAGGGATCTTCAGAAGAAGTATCATGGCTTCCTATCCTTCACAGCATGGAACATGGAACCTGATAATACTCAGCTGCAGAGAGAGGGTGTTCTCGATCACAGATCGCAGGCCGAGGACGTCATCAGGAATGTCGCCATATCAAGAATAGTGCTCAACTATCATCTTCCCATAATACAGAGCTCATGGCTCACCAACGGTGTGGAGATGGGGCAGCTTGCCATACTCTACGGATCCAACGATTGGGGCGGTACAATCTATGACGAACGCGTGATACCGGCAACGGGCAAGAACGTGGGCAACCTGCATAAGGAGATCATAATAAGAAGCATAAAGGATCTTGGCATGGTCCCTGTGGAGAGGGATAACCTGTACCGGCAGGTGCAGATTTATTGAGGCCCATTTCAATATGTTATCCTGAAACGAACGCTGTTTTGTCCTTTCGTTTCAATTAAAATGATCGAATCTGCTTAAACTCAGGTGTATGTTCAGTGGTGATCGTTCAGTGAATGACGGGCAACCGATAAGCATAAAGATGAAGCCGGAGGACTTTTTCGTCGAGGAGATCGCAGAGATCCCGAAAAACGAGAGAGGACGTTATCTGATAGTAAAAGCAGAGATAATCGACTGGGATACAAATAAGGTCGTGGAAGCCATGGCCTCTGCGCTTAGAATAAGCAGAAAGAGGATATCATATGCTGGAACGAAGGACAAGAGGGCAACGAAGATCCAGTATTTCTGCATAAATGCGCCGGTTGACGTTTCAGATCTGGCCTTCAACGGCTTCAGGATCCTAGAAACCTTCAGGAGCGATCACTATCTCAAGCTGGGTGATCTAACTGCCAACCATTTCAGAATAAGATTCCAGGGACCTGATGATAGCTGGATCATGGATCAGTATACGGACATGATGGAAAGAGGCGGCTTTCCAAACTATTTTGGCCAGCAGAGGTTTGGATCCAGGCGCAGCAACACCCATGACGTTGGGCGCCTCATAGTTATGGGGAGGTATGAGGATGCCGTGCGCCTGTATATCTATGATGAACGCTATGATACCGAGGACTACAGGAGGAAGTTCATAGATACTCTTGACTATGCTTCTGCACTTGAAGAGTTTCCCAGAACGCTGAAATTCGAGAGATCGCTGATAGGATACTACGCACAGCACCACAGCTTTGAAGGTGCTTTTGACGCGCTTCCGAAGAATCTGGCAATAATGTTTGTCCATGCCTATCAGTCTTATCTCTTCAACAAAATGCTGAGGGCAAGGATAGAGAGATATGGTCTCAATACGGCTATACCTGGGGATATTGCGTACCCGATTGACGCATATTTCAATCCAGATAAATCCAGGCCAATCGAGGTCAACGAGATCAATGTGAATCGGATAAACGAACTCATCAGATCGGATAAGATCAGAATAACTATTCCAATAATTGGATCTGAGGTCGGGCCTGACAGGAGCGAGTTCGGGGAGATAGAGACTAGGATTCTGGAAGAGGAGCATGTGGAAACGTATATGTTCAGAAACAGGGAATATCCACACCTTTCCTCAACAGGAGACAGGCGCATCGTCTCTGCCAAGCCAGTAAATTTCTCTGTCTCAGGCAACGTCATGGATTTCATTCTTGGGAGAGGGATATACGCAACTACATTGATATCTGAATTCGGGGATCTGATGGATCGCGGTGTATCGTCAGATTGGCTTTGATATTACCTCAAATGATCTTTCGTTCCGCAGGAAACCTATGAAGCCAAGAAGCCCACCGATTATCTCCAGAGGCGATATCACGAATATATAGAGAAAGACCAGTATGGCGTAATCGATTATGTTCTCCCTGTACAAGCCAGACACCTCCCTGTTGATACGAAGGCCGGATATGTAAAACCATATCCAGAAGGAGAGCGTGAAGGCCCACAGGAAAAGCACCTCTGGGTTTATGACCGCCATGTCTATTATGCCCATCATATGCAATATCATGAGCACGGGGACTACGTTCTGCACCACCATGCCCATCCAGAATATGATGCTGTATATCATGAAGGCCCTGTATCTAACGGGTATTCCACCGTAAAAACTCAGATTGGAAACATTCAGGAACCAGCGCTTCCTCTGCTTCAGCATGTCCCTCACCGTTGCCGGAGACGATCCATACGTTATGGCAGGCATAAATGCTGATCTCCCCGGATACAGATAGGCGAAGTTCAGGGCAAAGAAGCTGTCGTCAGCAATGGCCCTGTTGCCATTATCCCAGCCCACCGATTCCTCAATATCTGAACGTACCAGCATGTTCTCCCCATGCAGGCCGATCAACGGCATCTTCAGAACGTTGGTGAAGAAATAGAATCTGGTCAGATCGTCTGTAGGCCTCATGGAGTCCGCGTACTTCGTTATGAAGTTTCTCGTTAGGAAGTGCGGAAACGAGAGTATGCCCTGGGCCAGGTAGTATCTATCCCCATATCTCATAATATGCTCGGCAACCGCTGCAACGCTCTCTGGCCCTATTGATGTATCATCATCCAGATGATATATCCATATGTTTTTAGAGATGAGCCCCTGAGCCTTTAGATTCTCTATCGCGTACTGGTTTGCTCTGGATTTTGCCAGTGCGCCCTTCTTTGTACGGTATTCTCTGGGAACAACAGTTATTCTAATGCGTTCGTTTCCAGAATACTTCTTTTCAAGATAGGACCTGGCCTCCGAATTCTCCTCTATTACTATATTTATGAACCAGCTTCTCAAGTTGCGCGGCGCAGATGACATGATGGAATTTATAACTCTCTCCAGCGCATTCACAACATCCCATCTTGCTATTGAGGCGATCTGGAATATCACGGTTTCATCTATATGCCCGCTGAAATCTGAGAGCCTCACCTTTCTGCTCTTGAATGCTCCGGCAAGCGCGATAGCTATTATCGGCATGCCCATGATCCACAGAATCTCGATCGCGTACGTTATGGGGCTTGAAGAATCGGATATGAAAGTGAACCCAGCCGGTATCAATAAAACAAGTATGACAGGTATCTGCCAGAAGGTCAGCCCCATCTCAAAAGCGCCCTGCCTAAGGTTTTGCATTTGATGATGATCGTATGTAAGTTATATAATTTTTGGCAGATAGTTAGTGGAGCTGTAAAAATTGAAGGATAATAAATAGATCAAAAAATTTGCGTTATGAAGATATTTCACTGCTTCAGCTGTTCCAGTATTTTTGGAACCACTGTAAATATATCTCCGACAATGCCGTAATCGCACTCCTGAAAGATGGGTGCGTTCTTATCCTTATTGATGGCTATCACGGTCTTCGAATTTCTCATGCCTGCTATATGCTGTATCTGGCCTGATATTCCCAGAGCTATGTACACCTTTGGAGAGACCTTCTTTCCAGATAGGCCTACCTGCCTGTCTTCGCTGAGCCAGCCATAGTCCATGCATACAGGGCGAGATCCAGCTATTTCCCCGTTCAGGGCCTTGGCAAGCGGCTCCACCTTGGCTATATTTTCCTTGCTTCCTATGCCCCTGCCCACAGAAACTATCACCTTGGCATCCTCGAGCCTCACGCTGCCGCCGGCCTTGCTGGTAAATTTCGTGATCCTGATCCTGCTCTGTCCAACATCAAGGTCCTTCATCTGTGGCGTAGAACCGAGATCCCTGGCTTCTACGACGCCTGGCGCCACTGTGATTATCTTGGCGTCGCTTTCTTCCTCTATGACCGTCTTACCACCGAAGAAGAAGCGCTTTGTGTGCACCTTCTGCCCATTGATATCCAGATAGAATATCTCGGTAGCTGTATAGAAACCTGTCTTGAATGAGAGATATCCGGCGATCTCTCTTCCGATCTCTGTGGAACCTATGACCATGTAATCGTAGTCTTTGCTCATTTTCAGTATGCCCTCGGAGATGGCGTCAAAGGGGGTATCCTTCTTCACTCTGAAGAGGACGCCAGATCCGAGGCCCTTCGGATCGCCGTCGCCGATCAGAACCGAATCGAACTCCCCCTTTCCTGAGATCAGCGTATTTATCTGCCTGAGGAAATTTATATCATCCGAAAGAGTCAGAAATTTCATCTTACCTCCTCCTTAAGAACCTTTACTATCTCGGCAACACCCTCATCAACCTTTTCGAAAACCTTTCTCTTTCTCTCACTCTTAGGAGCGAGATTTGAAAGAACGCTAACTTTGCTGAACGAACCGTCAAACTTCTCTGTACGAATCGGTTTCCTTCCAGCAGCCATAATCTGCAGCACTGGTGGCAGCCGTGGCTCATTGATCTCCTGCGTTACCGAAACTACCACCGGCATCTCGGCCTCCATCTCGACATTTTCTGTCTCGCCAACCTGTGTTATCCGCACAACCTTTCCTTCGATATCTATCTTATTTGCATTGCCAAGAAGCGGTATCCCAAGGCCGGCCGATATCAGGCCAGGTAGCATGCCAGTGTAGGAATCCGCAGACTGATCGCCAAGTATCACAATATCAAACTGGATCTGCCTCAGGTACGTGAGAATAGCCTTTGCCGTAACCTGAGGGTTGCTTCCTTTGTATCCCGTTATGAGTATGCCCTCATCAACTCCCATGGCATATGATTCCTTCATAGCTGAAGTCCCTGCCTCAGTTCCGAAGATTATGCCTGTTACCTTGCCACCTTGCTTTTCCTTGATCCTCACCGCTGCTTCGATAGCATTCTTGCTGAGGTTCTCCAGCCTGTACGGGACACCTGTAAGAATTGGTTTTCCCTCGCTGTCTGTCTTCATCTGGTCTATGTCTATAATTTGTTTAATTAGAACAGCTACGTTTACCATCGTTCTGATATGATTCCGTAGCGTATATACGTTTTCCATCAACCTCAATTATTCGCTGTCTCGTATGTATCGCTGACCTTGAATATCCTGGGATTGGTTATAACTATGATCCCAATGACGAGTGCGAGGATTGCGAAACCCATGGCTACTAGGAAAAGCAGGTTTCCGCTTACGGCCCAGAGTATCGAACCCATTAGCGGAGATATGACCATTATCGGATTCCTGAAGAATGAAGTTATCTGTCTGAAATCAAAGGAAGCTGGAAACTGCGAGCTTAGAAAGCGGCCTGACCAGATGAATGCTGTGGGAAGCAGCGACAGGAATATGACGCCAGCAACAAACGCGGGTGGAGACATGAAGCTTATGAGCAGGAGCCCTGCGACAAGCACAAGATCCTTCGCAGGATAGAAGAATGGTATGGCCGGTATGTTTGACGATTCAAAAAGATATATCAGAAGAGCGCCGATGATTATCGCAATCGCAACGGCTATCATGACGGAAGAACGTGACATATGTGAGTTAAGGCCTGCTGATATTATAAACGGGAAAGATGCACCTATGGATATCCAGACGAATATCTCGTCCAGCGAAACTGCAAGAAGCAGAAGCTTCTTCTCAACAGTGTTTATCCTGTCCATTGCGTTGAACGGCCTGACGAAGACATGGAACAGATCTGCTGTCCTGAATTTTCCGGTTGGCCTCTTGAAGAAAATGAATACCGATACTAGACCTACCGCCAGCATTATTATTGCCATATAGGAATCTAGAACTGATATCTGGCCGGGGAATACTCCAGACGCTATCAAACCGATGAAACCACCAAGCCCGGCTCCGCCCATGAATATCCTCTGGTTAGCGCTGATTGAAACACTGTTCCTCACCGTGGAATTGTAAAATATCGTCAACGATATGACGAAGAGCACCACAGAAACTGAGAGTATCGGGATGGCCTGGGAGATGTAAACGAGTATGAAGGCAACAGCAACCATCAATATTGAAAGCGGAACGGTTATGGCATCCCCAGCCTTTTCCACATATTCTCTGGAGAGCGAGTTGAATATGAGATAAAATATAACCGCAACCGCAAAGAATACACCGAGGTAATAGGCCGGTATGGCACCCTCTTTCAGTATGAAGGTGAATGATCCGGCATACAGTGCCAGCGAAAAGAACGTAGCAACGACTATACCGAACCTTATGAAGAAAATGTTACGATCGTCCGTAGCTGTGCACCTTGTTCAGCATCATATAACCGTTATAAATATATTTCTACGTATTGTTCTTCTTTCTTAATGCATCGCCATAATGCTTAATACATGGCAAACGTTAAATGGTTATGCCCCTACTAGCGAGAACCGGAAGTCTCGCTGCTGGAACAGCAGCAGGTATCCTCTTTCTCATAGCTATGGTCACGGTTACTCCAGTTTCATGGTTCATATCTGGAATGATCGCCGGTATAGCCTCTAAAGGATCCGGCAGAGGAGCACTTGCAGCCCTCATATCATCGCTCATAACCGTATTCATAATGATCACGCTGACGATCGCCATGCCGACATCCTTGATGCAAGCAATCCAGAATTCAACCGGAAACAGCTTTATATATTCATTCGTCAGCTATTCAGTGCAGCAGATAAATTCACCAGTATCGCCGCTTGTGGGAAGGATAGCCATAGATTTTACCCTCTTTTCCATAGTTGGAGGTCTAGTTGGAGGATCGCTGTTCCGTAACAGCTTACGTATAGAGGAAATCGAGCAGAAGAAATGATTTCAGATAAATACATCAGACGTTATCAATGATCTTAACAGCGATATTGCCTAAGATGTTATTATCGCAAATGTATGACATATTTTGGTCCGCATTGATGTTGATCCTTACATGCCTGGATCAGTACAGTTTCCTTGCAGCTGAGTCCAGTCCTTCGAAGGTCATTGGATGCTGATGGGCCATCTCCGCCAGATCCCTCAGACTCAGGCCCTTTGAAACAGCAAGCGCTATTTCATTTATCACGTTTCCTGCATCGTTTCCGATGACGTATCCGCCGATTATCTTCATCCTCTTATCTGTGAATATTCTGATCTCTCCGTACATCTCGTTGTTTATCTGAGCCATGGAATCCTTCTCTATCTGGTAATCCGTCTCCATATATTCTATACCCATCTTTTCAGCCTGAGACGGGAGGATGCCAACGTATGCCATCTGCGGTATCGTATACACTGTGAATGGAACAGAGAGCGGATCGAAGTAGTCAATGGGAACATTGTTTGCCATTATGTTGTTTGCAGCAACCAGAGACTGACGTTTTGCCGCGTGGAAGAGCGGAGTTATACCGTTTACATCTCCGGTGGCATATATATTCTTTATGTTTGTCTGCATCGCCATGTTGACCTTTATCCCATGGCGATCGTACTCTATGCCGAGATCGTCTATTCCCTCAGGGAAAACTGGAGCCCTGCCCACAGCCATCAACACTGCATCAGCGTCCACGTATTTGATGTCATCTTTCTGCCCAAAATTCACCCTGTAGGCGTCGCCGTGTTTTTCTATGGATTGAACCGGCGATGATGTCTTTATGTTCATCTCAGGCAACAGTGGAAGCAACTTGTCCACCATAGATTTATCCATGTTGCTGAAGACCCTGTCCAGCATCTCTATAACGGTGACCTTCACTCCCATCAAAGACATGAACGATGCCGTCTCCATTCCTATGTATCCACCGCCAATTATTGCAATACTTTTGGGCAGATTCCGGATCTTCGCATTTAACCTATAGAGATCCGCGCTGGTCCATGCGAGATCAGAACCAGGTATCTTCGGTACAAACGTGTCTGAACCAGAGGCTATAATGATAGATCTGGCTCTGTAGCGTGTAGATCCGGTATCTGTTTTAACCTCTACCGTATTTTCATCTATCAGCCTAGCAGTGCCCTTCACTATTGTCAAACCTGCTTCCTTCAGTTCCTCGTCATGTTGTTTATAACGTATCTTTTGAACTTCATCCTTGTGATCCACGATCTTTCCGTATTCTATGGAGAGATCCTCAAAATGCTTCATCTTCGTTATTGTATGGACGGTCTCTATCACGGCCTTTGATGGGACGCAGCCCTCAGCCAGGCAGTTTCCTGACATCACACCCTTCTTGTCTATCATGAGAACGCTGTATCCTGATTTTTTCAATCTGAACGCAGCTGGATATGCAGCACCTCCGGCTCCGATTGTTATGACGTCATATTCTTCCATAATAGTATATCGCAAATGGGAATAAATTTCTTTATTGTGATGTTAAATCATAACTATGATAATACGATTCGAAGCTGAAATAAGTTTTGTATTCTGAAAAATGTGACAAGGTCTTCGCACTTCAGCAGCGGGATTCATAGAATTATGCTGGAAAACGTACATTGAACTGATTTTTATTTTCCGATGTGATGTTTCTTTATAGCCGGATAGTAATATTGTTTCATAGATTTGAAGCGTTTGGAATGCGGATCCGCGTAAAACATAATCTAAGTACGATACCTCCCAAAATGGATCTCGGCAGATTTCCAATAAATGGAAAGCTGAGATCGCATGGCTTATGAACACTATTCATTGCTGAACGAGAAGATACAATGATTCTGCTGATGATTGGCTCACATGAAGATCTGCTGGTTGTTCCTATGAAAACAATTTTATCCAAATTAACAATGCACCGGCATCATGAAAGTAGCCGATATAATGACACCCGACCCCATAACATATCACGTTCCAAGTTCTATAAATGAAGTAATAAAGGTGCTGATCAAATACAATGTCACCGGTGTGCCTATAACGGATCAGAATGGCTATTACGTTGGCTTTGTTAGCAGGAGAGATATATTTGCAAACCCAAGGGAAACACAGACTGCCATGGTCATGAGGAGATCGAAGGCGGTGTATGAGGATGACGAGGTCAGAATTGCCGCTCTGGAGATGCTAGCACAGAAGAAGAGGCATCTGACCGTCATTGATAGAGAGAACCATGTCAAGGGCATACTGACACCACAGAACTTCATGAAGACAATAAGGGAAAATTATGGAAACGTGAAGGTGAAGGAGGTCATGAAGGAAACCAGCGTGCCTATCTGGTATAAGACACCGCTTCCAGCCATACTCACCGTGATGAACGTTTCAGGAATATTCTCTTTCCCAGTGATAAATGACGATGGATCTTTTGTTGGCCTTCTTGTGGACAGAGATATATTCGACAGGATAGATCTGAAATTTGACTCCATACTTAGCGAGATGGGCATAGCAGACGATGAGGATCCCTGGTCATGGACAGGCTTGCGCAATGTATTCAAGTACGTTGTGGAGCGCGCGGATATAAAACTACCTAAAATATCGGCAGAGGAGATAATGGTCAAGAATCCAACGGTAGTATATGCAAACGATAAGCTATCCACTGCAGCCGATCTCATGATAAAGTATAACTACAACCAGCTTCCGGTGTTGGACGATTCTCACGGTATATATGGCATGCTGTATGATATTGAAATGCTTGGTGTGTTCCAATGAGCTTCGATGATGTTGTTGAACTAGCAAAGAGGAGAGGGTTCTTCTGGCCGTCTTTTATGATATACGGTGGATCTTCTGGGTTCTATGACTATGGCCCGCTGGGTACGCTTCTCAAGGACAATATAATAAACATATGGAAGAGGGAATACGCCAAGGAAGGGGCTATATTCCTGGATACTCCGGTGATATCACCTGCAGACGTGTTCAGGGCGTCTGGCCATCTGGAGAAATTCTCTGACATTGCGGTGAAATGCAGTAAATGCGGCACACCATACAAGCTGGAAAGCCTTCTGAAAAGCCTGGGCATAACAGAGATCGTGAAGACCGTTGATGAAGCTGTGGCCATTTTAGAAAAATATGATGTGAAATGCCCCAAATGCGGAGAGAAGCTAAGAAACCCATACGATTTCAATCTCATGTTCCGTATAGGCACCAATGACCTTTATCTGAGACCGGAAACAGCACAGGGCATATTCATCAACTTCAAGAATCTTTACAATTATGCCAGAAACGCAATGCCCATAATAGTGTGCCAGGTGGGTAAGGGTTTCAGAAATGAGATATCTCCGAGACAGGCATTAATAAGGATGAGAGAGTTTTCTCAGGCTGAGGTGGAGGTCTTCTATCTTGATGGAGATGATTTCCCAGTTCCAGAATCACATGCGGATCTGAGCCTGCTGAGGAATACCGGGGAATTACAGAAGGTGAAAGTTTCAGAAGCCTTCAAATCCGGCATAATAGGAAACAGAGTGATGGCCTACTTTCTCAACAAGACCTACGATATACTTTTGAAGCTTGGGTTCAAGCAGGACAGAATAAGGGCAAGAGAACATGATCCGGGCGAGAGGGCACACTATTCATCAGAGACATGGGACTTCGAATATCTCATGGACGGAGACTGGATAGAGATAGTTGGCGTATCAGACAGAGGCACTTACGATCTTGGAAGACACCAGCAGTTTTCCGGCGAAAATTTCCAGATCGATGGCAAGACACCAAAGGTAATAGAGCCTTCCTACGGTGTGGATCGCATACTCCTCACCGTCATGGACTCCTCATATTATAAACGGGATAACGGATACAAGGTTCTCAGACTTGATCCGCACATAGCCCCTGTGCATCTTGCGGTATTTCCACTGCAGAAAAAGGACGATCTGGACAGGATCGCCAGAGGTCTCTTCGATAGAATCCGATCAGTGGATCCCTTTGTCTTCTATGATGACGGCGGAAACATAGGCCGAAGATATGCAAGGCAGGATGAGATCGGCACTCCCTACTGCGTGACCATAGACTATCAGTCGAAGGAGGACGGCACTGTGACCATAAGGGAAAGGGACAGCACATCGCAGGTGAGGATATCCATGGATGAACTGATAGAGAGGGCGAAATACTTTCCCGATTCTTTCACGGAACTCTTTAAGCACTGACATACTCTATTCGCTGAAGGTCGGAGCTTTATTGCTAATTTTCCCGTAATGGTGCATTCGAAAGAATTCAAATTGATGCCGTACTATTTCGAATATTTTTCTATAAAATTAATATGGTTCTAAGCATCTTCATGCAATGTTCAGGCGCGATCTATTGAAGGGAAAGGTTGCCGTCATAACTGGCGGCGGCACGGGAATCGGCTTCAATATAGGCATGAGATATGGCGAGTTAGGCGCCGCTGTGGCCATATGCGGCCGCAGGGAGAATGTTCTCTCAGAGGCTGTATCCAAATTCAGGGATGCAGGGATCGATGCAGACTACCACGCCTGTGATATTCGTGACCCTGCAAAAGTCGCTGAGACCATCGATCATTTCATGGATCGCTTCGGGCACATAGATATACTTGTTAACAATGCAGCCGGCAATTTCATCTCACCAACTGAAAAGCTATCGCCGCATGCCTTCGATGCCGTGCTTGGCATAGTGCTGCACGGAACCATATACATGACGCTAGATCTTGGCAAACGCTGGATAAGCACAGGACATCGCGGAGTCGTTCTTGACATAGTGACCACCTATGCATGGACCGGATCTGGATATGTGGTGCCGTCAGCAGCAGCCAAGGCTGGTGTGCTCGCAGTCGTTCGATCTCTGGCCGTGGAGTGGGCGAAGTACGGTATAAGGCATGTTGCCATAGCACCAGGGCCATTCCCCACGGAAGCTACAAGGAAGAATCTGTTTCCAATACCAGATCTAGAGAGCCGCATCATAGAAAGAGTGCCGCTCAGAAGAGCCGGCAGGATGGACGAGATCGCTGATCTGGCCGCCTTTCTAGTATCCGATAATGCCGAATATCTGAATGGATCGGTCATAACGATAGACGGAGGCGAATGGCTGAAAGGCGCTGGCCAGTTCAACCATCTGGAAAACCTCACGGAAGAACAGTGGAAAATGATAAATGAAATATCAAGGAGGAAGGATTGATTCAGAGGCCGGAAAACCTCACGACTGCCTCCTTTATCCTTTCGTCTGATCCCTCCACGACGTGTTCCGTGAAACCCTCCACTATCATATTCTTTGCCGTCTCCTCATCGATTCCCCTAGATCTGAGATAGAATAGTGACTGATCATCGATGTTGCTTATGGCAGACGCATGCTTCGATCTCACATCGTTGTTGTTGATAAGAAGCGCAGGCTTCGTATTTGCAAAGGCCTCCTTTGACAGGAGGAGTATCCTCGTGTCGTAGTAGCCCTCTGCATGCCTTGCCATCTCCCTGATGTCTATATTCCCGCGCTGCATCGTGAGGCTCCTATCCCTAACTATGCCTCTTATGTATATGTCCGCAACCGTATGCGTACCTATCTGTATCGTGTTGTCCCTCAGATCCATCTGCTGGAGCGACCTGGTGAAGCTGACACCTCTCACCTGGTAGTTTGTGCCGTTTCCATACTGATACGATTCCGTGACTATTATGGATCTGTCGTATCCATTTTCGGCATGGTATATCCTCGCAGATGAATAATCATCCATGAACGTCCTTATGAACTGAAGACCTATCACGGTCTTTGGCCTATCCTGCACCTGATTGTACTCTATAGTTGAATTCTTTCCAAGGAAGATATATGTGTTGTCTCCCTGATATCCATTCCCCGTACCGCTGCCGGATATCCTCCGGAAGATCTTCAGATGTGATCCCTCATCGGCCACTATCATGTTCTTTTCGGCGAAGGATGAAGTTGACGAGGCATAATCCTCAATATCGATTGAAACTGACATACCCTTCGGAACATAGATGAAGAGACCGTCATGGAAGCCTGCGTTTATGAGAAATTCATATCGATCGTAAACATATTCCTTTCCCGCGTAATCATACAGTATCGAGGCATGTTTCTCCTCTGCTTCCCTCATGGATGATACGATGATGCCCCTGTCGTTGTATACGTACACATGGCCATTAACTATAGCCACGTCTTCGCTCCCCTTTCTGTAATCGCCGTTGCCTTCTTCTTGCCTACCGAGCACCATCTTTTCGACGTAATCATCGGCAAATTCAACGTACCTCATCCTGGTAGGGCTTTCCTTCCAGATCTGAGGGGGGGTCTTCATGAATTGTATGAAATTCTCCTGCCTGTATTCATGGAGGCGGTCGTATCCCCTCTCGTTTATCATGTCCCTTATCTGCTCGATCATCCTACAGCACCCATCTTGCTCATTTCAAGTTTTACAAGCCTGTTCATTTCCACAGCAAACTCCATCGGGATCTCCTTCATCACGTCGTCCAGGAAACCGAGCACTATCAGTGAGCTCGCCTCATCCTCAGAAAGCCCCCTGGATCTCAGGTACGTGAGCTCCTCTGTACCGATCTTTCCTACCGTTGCCTCATGCGTGAAGTTTGCCGTTGGCTCATATATCTCATCGTGCGGCATGGTGTACGACACAGATTCATCATTGATCAGCAGTGCATCGCACTGCACGTGGCTCTTTGCGTTGACGGCATCCTTGTTGATCCTGACCAGCCCGCGATAGATTGACTTGCCGTCACCAAGCGATACACTTTTGGCTATTATCTTTGAGCTCGTGTTGGGAGCCATGTGTATGGCCTTTGCTCCCGTGTCCTTTACAGTCCCTGGGCCGGCCAGTGCTATATTGAGGTTGGACGTTGTGGCATTCCTGCCCCTCAGGTATGATGACGGGTATATCATCGTGACCTTGGATCCGAGCGATCCTCCAACCCATTCCATGTTTCCATTCTCCTCAACCCAGGCACGCTTCGTTGGCATGTTGTAAACACTGTTCGACCAGTTTTGTACGCTGGTGTATCGTCCATGGGCATTCTTCATCACGTAGTACTCCACGATCGCGGCATGCAGCGAATCCTTCGAATAGATCGGCGCTGTGCAGCCCTCGAGGTAATGAACGCTTGATCCCTCGTCGGCTACTACTATGGTGTGCTCAAACTGGCCTGTGGCCTCGCCGTTTATCCGGAAATAGGTTTGAAGCGGCATGTCAACGTGCACACCTCTTGGGACATATAGAAATGCACCGCCGCTCCACACCGCAACATTTAGCGCGGCAAACTTGTTATCGCTGGGAGGAACCGCCTTTGCGAAATACTCCTTCACCAGATCAGGATACCGCTTGAGCGCTGAATCCAGATCCATGAAGACCACGCCCTTATCCTCCCATTCCTTCTTGAGGCTGTTGTATATACCTTCGCTGTCGTACTGCGCAATCGAACCAGCGAGATATTTCCTCTCCATCTCTGGCACGCCCAGCTTCTCAAAGGTATCCTTTATCTCCTTCGGCACCTCGTCCCAATTTGTGGCCTTAACCTCATCAGGACTGCTGTAGTAGGTCATGTTCTCCCAGTCTATACCGGACAGATCCGGTCCCCATGTGGGGACAGGCTTCGACATGAATATCTCGTAAGCATGAAGCCTTATGCGTCTCATCCAGTCCGGCTCTTTCTTTATCTCGGATATCTCCTCAATAACCTGCCTGCTCAGCCCCTTTCCTGTAGAATAAACAGGGTTTATGTTATCATGGAAACCGTAGTCCAGGGCGCCGTTCGATTTCAGATCATTTATAAGTCTGTCTATCTCCTCATCCTTATTAACATACGTTGACTCCATTTATGCCACCTCCTTCAACCAGTCATAACCATTCTCTTCTATCTTATCGGATAGCGTTCTATCGCCGTCCATGGCGATTGTGCCGTTCACCAGCACATGCACAAAGTGCGGCTCAATATCCTTCAGTATCCTCTGATAATGTGTTATTATAAGATATCCCACATCCTTGCTGAAGTACTTCTTCAGCTGTTCTGCAACCATTCTGAGAGCATCAACATCGAGTCCAGAATCGATCTCATCCAGCACTATCATCTTGGGCTTCAGGATGAGCATCTGAAGTATCTCGAAGCGCTTACGCTCTCCGCCGGAAAAACCGTCGTTTACAGATCTCGATATGAAACTCTCGTCTAGACCCACCGTCTTCATGGCCTCCTTTATCCTCTTGTTGAAGTCCGCTATGACGATCTTCTCATCTGGATGAAGATGGCTGTAGGCTATCCTCAGAAAGGTGGATATCCTGACGCCTTCAACGGCAACCGGACTCTGGAACGCAAGAAACAGGCCAGCCCTAGCTCTCTCCTCCGGAGTGGCATACGTTATATCTTTTCCGTCAAGTATTATCTGGCCACCGGTGATCTTGTAATCCGGATGACCTATGAGCACGTTGCCCAGGGTGCTTTTGCCCGCACCGTTTGGGCCCATAAGTGCGTGTATTTCACCGCCGCCTATCCTCAGATTGACGTTCTTCAGAATGGGCTTATCTTCAACTGATGCTGAAAGGTTTTTGATCTCTAGTATCATAAGCTATCATAGGATTATAACTTGATACTATTTAAACACTTTTTTGTGTCTAAATTGACTAAATTTAAATAATCATTACGCATTACTTATCTATGATATATGAGGACATCCTGGGCACAACGAAGACCACTATACTGGAGAGCTTGAACGTCCAGGACAGGAGCATTGATGATCTTTCAAACCTTCTCAAGATCAATAAAACCGCTGTTAAAGAGCATCTGGAATACCTGGAAATGCGCGGTTATGTGACATCCTATTTTCAGAGCGGTGGTGCAGGAAGGCCAAAGAAGTATTATAAACTTACAGAGAAGGGCATATCGCTGTTCCCTAAAAAATACATAGACTTTGCAAAGCTGCTGCTGGACGAAACGGAAAGAGTTGTCGGTACGCAGAGAATGAACGAGATACTCGAGAGAATTGCGTCTAGAATGATCTCCGATACAGGTTGGCTTGCCGAAGACCTGCATGACAAGCCAAGAGAGGAGAAGATAAAGAAGATCCAGGAATACGTATCGATGCTCAACATACTTGGATACAACGCAACGCTCGACATATACAGTGACAGGGTTATTATATCAAGGCATAACTGCATATTCTACGATCTGGCGAAGACTAACAACAGGATCATATGCAATTCACTCGGAAAGGATCTCATAGTGCAGTCTCTGAATGCCGACTTCGAAATAACTGAGAAGATAAGCAGCGGCTCTAGTAAGTGTGTGATAGAGGTGAAGTTGTGAGGTGTTATGAATGGTGACCAAAGATGATGTTCTCGAAGCACTCAAGAATGTTGCAGATCCTGAGATAGGCTATGACGTTGTAAACCTGGGGCTTGTCTACGATATACAGATAAATGGAAACCGCGTGTATGTGAAGATGACGATGACCGCGCCAACATGCCCCGTTACCCCATGGATACTGAGCGAGGCGCAGCGCGTGGTTGAGGAGCTGCCTGGAGTCGAGGCCTGCGATATAGAGCTCGTCTGGGATCCTCCATGGAATCCAAAGATGATGAGCGACGAGGCAAAACAGGCACTCAACATAGACTATTGAATTTGATCTTCTTTTCCTCATACCTTTAAATACTATTTAAATATAAACCATCTGATAACTCATGAGTGAGAGAGAGAAGATCACCATAGAAAATATAGTGGCATCGACATCACTTGCAGAGCATCTGGATCTGAGCAGGATCGCGCTTGCGCTGGATGGATCAGAATACGAACCTGAACAGTTCCCTGGGCTGATTTACAGGCTTCAGGAACCAAAGACCGCTGTTCTAATATTCAGAAGCGGAAAGGTCAACTGCACCGGTGCAAAGAACATTGAGGACGTAAAGAGGACTATAAGGATAATTATAGATAAGCTGAAGGCTGCAGACATAGAAGTTTATGACGATCCTGAGATAATAGTTCAGAACATAGTGGCCGTGTATGATCTGGAATCTGAACTGAACCTCACCGATATAGCAATGTCCCTCGGCCTTGAAAACGTAGAATACGAACCTGAACAGTTCCCTGGGCTTGTTTACAGAGTTGAGGAACCGAGAGTTGTACTGCTGCTCTTCGGTTCGGGAAAGGTCGTATGCACAGGGGCCAAGGAGGAAAGCGAGATAGAACAGGCGGTCATAAAGGTTAAGAAGGAACTGCAGAAAGTTGGTCTGATCTGATCTCTTCTGCCTTCTGTGCAATTTTAAGCATCAAGAAAAATATATTTTATATATGATATTTGAAAAATTGAGAATACGGCGCAGCGGATAGCTTATGGTTTTGACTTTTCGGATGCATCCTCTATGAGGTTTTCACGTATAATTATTGCAATGTCCTTGACCTGAACCCTGTCCTCAACGTTCATGGTTCTTGCGGCATCTGAAAGCATAGCATTGCAGAAAGGACACGCCACAGCTATGTTCGATGCCTTGGTTTCAAGCGCCTGTTCCATCCTTATGTGGCTTATGGCCTTCTCGCTTTCCACCCTGTACCAGTAGTTTCCGCCCCCGGCGCCGCAGCAGAAGCTGGAGTTTCTAGATTTCTCCATCTCCACTAGGTTAGATGACGAAGAGACTATGAACCTCGGATCATCGTACACACCGTTACCGCGCCCAAGATAGCAAGGATCATGATAGGTCGTTATGGTTTCGGAGTTCTTTACCTTCAGCTTTCCATCCCTTATCAGCTGTGCAAGAAATTCAGAATGGTGAATGACCTCAGCCTTGAGGCCAAATTCAGGATATTCATTCTTGAATGTATTATAGCAGTGTGGACACGACGTCACGATCTTTTTCACTCCATATCTGTTGAACGTCTCAATGTTCGACGTGGCAAGTGTCTGGAAGAGACCCTCCTCGCCTATCCTTCTAGCTGTTTCGCCCGTGCATTTCTCCTCTGAACCAAGTATTCCGAACCTGACGCCGGCCTTTTTCATGAGTTCCATAACTGCTATGGCCGTCTCCTTGGCTTTGGGATCATAGGCGCCCATGCATCCCACCCAGTACAGTACGTCACAGTCAGCAGAATACTTATCAGCGTACTGGAGTAGGTCGTCCCTGTCCATGGGCGAGCTTCCCAGCGGATTTCCTGTGTTGTAGAGGTTCGTGAGATATGCAGTAGTCTCCTTGGATACCTTGTTCTCCATAACAAGGTTCCTCCTCGTCTCTGTCACAAAATTGTATGGCCTTATGAGGACAGGGCATTCCTCAACGCATGCCATGCATGTTGTGCAGGACCAGGCAGCATTTTCGGTGAGTATAACGGGAACCATCTCGGTGTCCGTTCCCACAGTCTTCTTCAGGTTCTGAACCACAGCCCTTGGATCAAGGCCAGTACCTGAGGCATAGGCTGGGCATGCCCTCTCGCATCTGCCGCAGTCGGTACAGGCCATGGCGGCAGTAACATATTCAAGCGAGAGCTCCTTCACGTTCTTGGATCCAACCTTGACCTCATAATTGCCAGAGGCCATAACCTCGGATAGTATGAACGGCGTTCCTATGTATGAGTTGCCGCGAACGATCGTTTTGGATGCATGGGTTGGCGATAGGAGCGAGTGGAACAGCTTTGAGTATGGCAGATACAGCGCAACAAGAAAAGCCGTGAGAACATGAACCATCCATAGATCCCTGTATAACGCTATACCTGACGGACTGAATCTGCCGTATCTGAATATGTAGCTTAGATACCACTCCACAAATCTGTAAACGTCGAAAGACTCCCTGAACAGTGCTATCTTCAGGGCACCGAGGAAGAAGCCCTCCAGGGCAAGGATCAGTATGCCGGAAAGCAGTATGTAGTCCTCGGAAGTGGTATGCATTGGGACGAAATTCGTTATTCTCCTTACAATGGCCATAAGCAGGCCAACTATGAGTATTATACCGCCGATCTGCGTGAACACCTCAAATATGAGGTAAAACGTGCCGTAGAGTATCCCCACGCCTATGATCGGCTTCAGTATATCGTGCGAGAGGGCGATGAGCGCTGTCGCAATAAAAAGGATCACGAAGCCGTAAAATATGAAGAGGTGCATTATCCCAGCATACCTGTTTCTGACCACTTTCCTCTGGAAGATCGCATAGCTGAAGAACTGCTTCACCATTCTCGGGAAGTTTGCCTTCAGATAGGACCACATGACTCTGTAGTTTATCCCCTTTCTAGAATAGGAGATGTACCACATGTATATGTCGAAGATCGCTACCGGGAATGATATGGAATAAAGGATTATGAGCTCAGGTATGGGTATGAAGACCAGCGTGGGGCTAACAGGTATGGTCATGTTTGAATATGGGCTATGCGTATTTTAAACTTTTTTTACATAAACGGTTTCTATTGCATTGCACTGCTTTTCCTGACGGCTCCGCGTGAAGCAATTAGAAACGAAAGTCCGGCAATGGCAGAGATCAGGACAAAAATGTACGAAATGGTCACGTCATATGAAAACATCAGTGCAAATACCGTGCTGCCAATAAAACCTGATATGGATTTTCCCGTGTAAAACACGCCGTTGTTCGCCGTTGAAAACCTGGTACCAAATACATCTCCTATATATGCGAAATAGAGAGATATCATGGAACCGCCGAAGAATCCTATCAGCACAATCGCAAGTACATACTGCCTCAATGAGAGAAATGCGGATCCAGCGATTATGAATGCGTCTATAAGCATGACCGCCGCCGACCTGCCGATCCTGTCCGATATCCAGCCAAGTATTGGCCTGCTTATTCCGCTGAGGAGCGGGAACAGGGACACGAGGATCGAAAATTCATAGAGTGGAAGATGACTACCAATATATCCGAATGACGAAGATATGACCAGGAGAGGTATGGAGCCGAAAACGAAAGAAATGTAAAGTATCCAGAACGCCGGACTTGCAAGGTTTCGCCTCGGCCTTTCGCCGGAAAGGTTAACCTTTGGGTATCT
The DNA here is from genome assembly GCF_023256435.1 of Thermoplasma sp. Lineage (GTDB taxonomy): Archaea > Thermoplasmatota > Thermoplasmata > Thermoplasmatales > Thermoplasmataceae > Thermoplasma. The sequence continues at coordinate 27,048 of NZ_JAGDXM010000047.1, forward strand.
GGCAAAATAGAGCATCAGTGGCATCAGCACAAGCTCAATCAGGCCGATGATCATCATGGGCAGTCTGAAATTAGGGGCATGAACAAGGAACACGTTTGCAATGCTGGAACCCAAACCGAATCCAAGAGAAACGATGCCCACAGCTAGGCCCCTGATGTCGCTGTACCATTTCACCGCCAGATTGGTGGCAATCCCATAAAGTATCCCCTCACCAATGCTGCCGATAGACCATACAGCATAGAATTCGTATATGGAGTTTGAGAACGATCCACCGATAAATCCGAAGGCGGATAGAAGAGCAGAAATCACACCGATCCTTGCCGGGCCGTCCCTATCTGCGAAATATCCGCCAAGCCCCTGAAACGTGGTTGAGAAAACAGTGAAAAGCGTAAACGCAATTTCCACATATACGGCGGTCGTATGAAGGCCGGAAGCTATCATCGGTTCAAAAACGTTCCATGAGTACTGATAAAGGGAGTTCATGGACATAACGAACAGCGCTATAACCAGATAGCCCCTCTTCACGTTGAGGAAAGCGAATATAACCTTTAATTGTTTTCCATTCCAATGAAAGATGAAAGGCAAAGATTTATTGCCGTTAACGATCATTCATCAAGATGGATGAATCACAATTTTTCCAGACGATAAAGAGCGGGGACAGAACCAGCATTGAAGCAGCAGCTGACGAGATCTGGAGTTACAGGGATCAGTACGGAAGAAACGCGCTGATGGTTGCGGCCATGTACGGGCGATCCGATTTGGTCGAATTCTTCGCCATGAAATATGATAACTTGGACAGCAGGGATGTAGAGGGAGCCACGGCAATTATGTGGGCCGTGCGCAACAACCACATCGACGCGGCAAAGAAGCTGATAGATCTGAAATGCAGCATTGACGTTCAGGACTGTTCTGGCAACACGCCGCTATTCTGGGCAATAATCTTTGGATACACGGATATGGCCAGGCTTTTGATATCTTCAGGTTCTGACATAAACGCCAAGAATGCAGAGGGAGATACTCCGGCAATCCTAGCTGCTAAGTACGGAAGGACAGAATGCCTGAAGATGCTGATTGAGGCTGGCTGCGACCTCAGTGCTAAGAACCATGGTGGCCAGAACGTCTGGAAAGCTGCAGAAACCTTCGGAAGAAAGGAGATATTAGACCTTCTCATATCCTCAGCGAAGAGAGCGTGATAAGCCATGGCGGATGAGATGCACATCTACGAAAGCGATGTCGCATGGATAGATGACAGACGCACAGAGATATCAACGGGAGGTAGAAAGATAGAGGTAGATTCTCCTCCGGAATTTGGGGGCCCTGAAGGCCAGCTGTATCCAGAAACGCTCTTTCCAAGCGTTCTTGCCTCATGCCTGCTGACTACATTCCTTGAATTCAAGGACAGGATGGGCATAAACCTGAAGTCCTGGAACAGCCATGTGACCGCAGAGCTTGGCCCGTCTCCAGAGAAGGGCTTCAAATTCCACCGGATCAGAATACATGTGAAGATGAGCGTTGATGACGAAGACAAGGAGAAGATACCAAGAGCTATGCAGCTAGCCGAGAAATACTGCTTCATATCAAGGGCAATAAGAAATAATGTTGAGGAAATATTGGACTACGAGTTCGTCTAAGGATCACAGGTTCTTTAGGAAATCTACCGTTATCTTCACGAACTCAGCCGGTTTTTCTATGTAAACTGGATGTCCCGATCCATCAACAATTTCCAGCCTTGATGCGGGTATGATGGACGCATATTCCTTTGATAGTGCGATCGGAACAACGTGATCTTTGGAACCCCATACCAGAAGCGTCTTCTGCCTTATCTTGCCGAGATCCCCCTTCATAGACTCGACCCACGCCGGCGCAACGGCTATCACACCCTGAACCATCTCGGGATATTGAAGGGCCGTCATCAGAACCATGCCGCCGCCCATCGAGGCTCCCAGGATAACCGATTGATCGATACCGTTGGCCTTCAGATAGTCATGTATGAACTGCGCCGCATGCCTCAGATCGCCCCTAGCAATTCCATACCTGTCCGAATTCGATGATCTGCCGAATCCAGGATAATCCGGAGCGTAAACATTGTAGCCTATCTTAGAATAGTTGTTGAACAGATCGGCCTTATCCCAATCCATCGATGTGAAGGAATATCCATGAAAGAGAGCTATGCTCTTTTTATTTCCTTCAACGATCTTCCTCCTGTGGAATACCCTTGTTCCATTGATATCCAGAAATCCTTCCTCTATGTCCATGGTTGTATATCCGGACTTCGGATTTTAATGATTCCATTTCATAAAAATTGAAATTTTAAGGTCATCGCTCCCGTATCCTGATTTTTGATCAGATGCCCGCGAGATCCCGATTTAAATCCTCTTGGTCATCCCGATACCCATAGATGTAGAGGTATCGCCTTTCGATTGCAGAATTGAGCGCGTTTACCAGCGGAGATGATTCTTCTCCCGTCGATATCCTGTCATCCATGAGCACACCAACCTGGGTCTTCAGCCTGTCCTTTCCCTTAAATGAAAGCGGTGGAATGACGTCAACTATGAACCTGTCTGATACCGATCTTTCAATATCCGCAGCTAGCCCCTCTTCGTATTTGACCTTGTACAGAACCTTCATCAACCTCCGGTTGAGTATGTTCTCCATGATGCCCCTCGATCTCGGATCGGAGAGCAGCTGATGCGTTAATTCCTGATCGTTAAGCCCATAGGTATCGTATGCTTCCGATCGCATGGCAGCCATTTCAAGCATCCTGTTGGCTATCCTGCATGTCTTGTGGAAGTACACGGCCTGATACATGAGAAATCTGGAGATGAGGAGGCTCTCTATATCGGAGAGGCCCTTCTCCTCAACCACTATCCTGCCATCATATAGACCGGATACGCTGATCACCCTGGCTGGATTCACGAAGCCTATGGATACTCCGCAGTAGAATGAGTCCCGCCGGAGATAGTCCAGTTCATCTGCGTCTATCGGCCCACTGACGATCTCAGACAGAACCTTTTCCTTGCCCTCGAGTATTCTCACAACCTTCTTCACGTCGATTGAGTATCGTTCGAGTATGGATGGTATTACGCTTTCTCGATCTCCCCTTATGATCTTTATGCCCTCCTCCAGATGATCCACATGCCTGTTTCTGTAATAGAAATCCTCTATCGTGTGCGAAAACGGAAAATGCCCAACGTCATGGAGGAGCGCAGCTACAAGCGCCTCATCGGATCTTATTCCAAGATGATCCAGGTACATGCCCGCAAGATGATAAGTGCCCATAGAGTGCTCAAACCTTGTGTGGTTGGCGCTGGGAAATACAAGATAACAGAGGCCAAGGTTCTTTATGTACCGCAGTCTCTGGAAATCTGCCGAATCCATTATCTCAAGTATGGCTCCTGAAGCACGAATGGGGCCGAAAACCGGATCCTGCACTATCTTTGAATTCATGTCCATCAGAAGCCAGACACACCCGGTTCGGTCTGGGCGTCCTGTCAGGTACCCCCTGTTTCCTCTCACCCCCGCACCCCTCCAGCATCGAGAGTCCAGAGTGTCGTTGCTCCCTTCCGGGCCTGGCGCGTTCCCCTGACAGGCCATAGACGCGTTCTCCTTTGAGATCGTGCCTATGGGCCTCCGATCCAGAGGGACAGGAGATCATTGAT
>NZ_JAGDXM010000047.1:30716-55076 GCF_023256435.1 Thermoplasma sp.
CCGGCCAAGTCTGGCAATAACCATATAAAAGAACCGGTAAAAAGCTTATGCATAGGTTTTGATATGGATATGCATGGATCTTTACAAGGAAGGCGAAGAGAGATTCGGGTTTTTATCTTCCCATTTCTATGGTATAATATCGAACCATTTCCTCCGCGACCTGTACATGCTCATCGTGGAAGATATAGGTAAATATAATCCATCCACTATTCTTGATGTTGGCTGTGGAACTGGATCAGCCGATTATTTCATAGCTTCCAATTATCCAAACATCAGCATAGACTGCATCGACCCTTCGCCTTACATGATAAGCATTGCAAAGAAGAAGCTCTCCAGATTTGATGGGAGGGTAAACCTGCAGCTGGGAAGCAGCAGATCGATACCGTTCGACAGGAAATACGACTTCATTTTCACGTCGATATCGTTCCATCACTGGAAATGCAGGGAGGACGGCCTAAGGAACATGGCAAAATACGCAAATGAAAAGGGCGTCGTGGCTGTATACGAATACTACAGACCAAATCTAAGGAGCTTTCACAAGGCTGCCGGCAAACATGCACTGACCATGGACGAGGTTCAGGCGATAAACCTGGATGGCTTCAGGAAAACGTTCGAGATAAAGGGAGAAATGATGAGGATATTATTTCAGAAGATATGATCTGATCTATTTTTTGCCTGTCGCAAGCATCTTGGAGCAAACCTTGGTTCCAAAATCATTCTTCGTGCACAACACACCGCCAGATATCTTGCTTATTGAGAATGTGGTTATAGGAAAGTAGGGGTTGGGGGAAGCAGTAAAGCTCTCTTCGGACATTAGATACACGGACTTCACTCAATAAAAATATTCATAAATTGTCTTCCCATATTTTTGTATCCCCACGATAATCAAGTGGCAGAATACTTGAGTAAAAACACTGAGATCCTAATACACGCCTGGAGATATCACGATACAGGGCTTGTCTGGATGTCCGGAAAGGCAGATGTCCCTTCAATGAAAGGAAGATCCGATGCTTTAGCTTAGGAGTAGCTCACCGCAGTAATTCTGGTTAATATACAAGGACGTCAGTCCTTATGAGACATATCATCCATATTTATGATCTCATTTTCTGTTGCATATTCCGGTCCCAGATGGATGTATGGCGTGCAATCGATCATAGATATTCGTTTTCAAACGCAGAAATATGATTGTTGAATGCCTCTATTCCAGAAAGCATCGCCCTGTATATATCGTACTGATTGCGATCATGAAGGCTTATATCATAATGATCAGACGAATCTACAACCGTGATGCCGTATTTTTCCGCAAGTTCTAGGTAGCCTTTCCTTCTTGCCCTGTCGAGGCCATTCAGGCTGTATCTGGAAATGTATACTTTGCTGTGTCTTGCATACTTCAATGCAAGGTCATGATACTTGTACACGTTTGAATCTATCCAGATCTCGTCCTTTTCTTCAATATCAGGATATTTTACGTCAGGGAGACAGTACAAACCTCGACCACTGTATTTTTCTCCAGTTCTTATTTCTACACCATATCTCCTAAGAGCATCCGCATAGTAATTGATGAGCCTTCCAAACTCATGTCTTTTGCTCTCATCGAATATCTCATTTATCTGACCGCCTATACGGTCTTCCTTTTCATACAGCGTGACCCTTAGCCCGGACTTTGCTGCATAGAGAGAGGCTTCAAGGCCTTTAACGCCAGCCCCAACTATTGCGATGTCTCCTCTATATCTTTTGACGGGCCTTGGCACCACGAAGTATGGATTCACTGTACAACGGACCTCTCCATAGGCCAGATTTCTGCATCCCTGATTGCACCTTATGCACGGCCTTATGCCGCCAGAGCCGCTCAAAACCTTGAACGGGAGATACGGATCAGCGAGCAGCCCCCTTCCGATTGAGGCAAAATCAGCGATGGAAAGTACATGCTCTATATCCTCTTCCGAGGTTATGGAACCAGCAACCATGAGCGTCTTCGCAGTTCTATGGCGGATCTTCTTAAGGATATGCGTATGGGGTGAATAGAATGATGCGGATGATCCGGGCGGATCGTTGTTGCCGGCAGATATGTGCACGTAGTCTACGTTCTTCAGGGACTCTGCAATCTTAGCGCCGTAATCTGGCCCATAGCCGTCTTCTTCATCCTCATAGAGGCTTATCCTGATGCCCACGGGAATACTGACCTGAGTTCTGACTGCGTCTATGACCTCCTGCGCAAATCTTATCCGGTTTTCGAAAGATCCGCCGTATCTGTCCTTTCTTCTGTTCCACCAAGGTGATAGAAACTCGTCAACCAGGTATCCATGGGCACCGTGGATCTCTATGCCGTCGAATCCTGATCTTTCTGCTATGACTGCGGCCTTCTCATATGCGGAGATAACGCCTTCTATATCGGATAGATCCATTTCACGCGCAGCCGGATCAAACTGCGTCTTTGAGGGTGCAAGCTTGTATTCATTTATGGAACCTATGGCCTTTGCACCTGCATGGACAAGCTGCACAAAGATCTTAGATCCATGGGCATGAATTCGTTCCGTTAACCTGGAGAACTTAGGTATCTGCCTCTCATCATACATGCCCATCTGGTTTCTTGAACCTATGCCAGACCTCCTGTCCACATAGGTGTATTCCGTTATTATGAGACCTGCACCGCCCTTGGCCCTTTCCTCAAGGTATGATATATGGCCCTCATTCGTATTTCCATCGGGGGAGGCCATATTGGATATCATCGGGGACATGACGATCCTGTTCCTTATCAGTAAGTCTCCGATGTGCCCCGGATCGGACGCTGATGCCAAACCCTCTCACCTCAGCGCTCTGTATATCGCCGCTATATCCTCCTCGCCATGACCGGTGATCTCGAGATAGCGAAAGAGCTGAAGAGCGAGCGAGGCCATCGGCAGTGGTATAGTATTCCTGGCCGCCAGTTTTCCAACAATTTCCAGATCCTTAAGCATGTTCTTCACGGAAAATTGAACAGAATAATCCTCAGATATCATCTTTGGAACCTTCAACTCTGAGGTTGGAGATCTTGCGCTTGAGTATTTAACGAGCACGTCGCTTATGATGTCATCGGGTATACCGCTTCGCTTCCCGAACCTTACGGCCTCTGCCAGCGCGGCCATATAGGAACCTAAAAACAGATTGTTCACAAGCTTCGCATAGAGTCCTGCACCATTTTCTCCCATATACACTATGCTGTTTGCGGTGCTTGATAAAATTTCACGGATCTCATCAAATCCAGATCTGTCGCCGCCCACAAGTACAACGAGATTTTTTCTCTCAACTGCTATGGATGTTCCGATCACCGGAGCATCATACATCTTCCCGCCGTTATCCTCTATTCTTTTCGCTATTTCAATGGATGTTTCAGGTGAGATCGTCGACATGTCCACGAATACCCTGCCCTTTGATACTGAGATAACGTTAGAATAAACCTGAGATACAGATTCGTCATCATAAAGCATCGTTATTATGACATCGTTATCCTTCACCGCGGATACCACGTCTGGATAGTATGTCACGTTAAGACGCCCTGCCGTATCCCTTGCCTTTTCGACTGTTCTGTCGTATACTCCGTGCAGTTTTCCTGATCCGGCTAGATTCGCGGCTATCCTTGAACCCATAACGCCAAGACCTATGATAAGAACTTTGCGCTGCATATCCTCTCAATCCATTCATGATATACTAAAATTATTGTTTGCGCGCTGTTAATTTTCGCTTAAAGTTAAATAGATATTACGTTTACTTGTATCGCATGAGCTTTGATTCTGATTCCTTCTCACAGTATAAGGAATATTTGAGGCAGAATTCGGGCCGGATAAGGGATGCCATGGTTATGCCCAACGATTCTCCTCTGAGAGACATCTACAGGGATCCATTCAGAAACCATTATGAGGATCTTCCTTCACAGACTATCGATGTGCAGGACCTTAAGATATCGGCAACGGACAGCAGTGAATTCTCAAGGGAGCTGTATAGTGGGCCTTTCTTCATACTCGTCCGTGCGTATTCAAAGGTTCAAGGCAGGGTCTACGTCGATTTCAGATCCTCGATAGCCTCTGTCACGCCAGAAGAGGTCAAGAAGGAAACAATAGTGATGATGGAATCATCCGAACACCGATCGCTGTTGAAACTGGTTGAAGCTGAGTCACCGGATATATCATTCGTTGACGGCTCGCTGATGGGAAGGCTTGCTAGGTGTCAGGATTACCAGACCTCACTCAACGGTGATGACGATTACTGCATCGTCCTCCGCAAGCTCCTTGAAACCGCCACGAAGAAGACAACGCTGGTGTTCGTATCGAAATCGACGAGATCGCGGATACTCAGGGATACCCTTCTGAGCGAGGTCGATCAGAGTACGGTCACGGAAGCTGAGAGAAACAGCTGGCACTTCGATCATTACATAATAAAATCGATGGCAGAGAAACCTGGATACGTGAAGCCCATAGATGTGCGTATGAACATTGGCAACGCCGCATTCGACATCAAGGTATCGGATCTGCTCCCCCGTGTTGAGGATGTACCCATAAGGTTCGAGGTCATCGGTGGCACTGTACCGTTCGAAGAGGTGCTCAAGGTCATGATATATGGTTATACCGGCTATAAAGTCTATAATCTATGGCTATCTGATATAGACAACATGGTCAAGTTCAGGAAAAATGAGGTGGAGAACGTATACCTGAAGGAATTCGAGAGGGTGGTTGGAATTCCATTTTACGAAACCAGAGGTGAAAGACGTGCAAGAATCAGAATATGAAATTGGATACACCGTTGGAGATAACAGATCCGAATCATTTACGTTCGTGGTGAATCCGGAGATACAGATAAAGAAGTGGGAGTATGTATACATAAGGGCCTATGAGGATATAGTACTTGGGAGGGTTGATGACCTGGTTTCGAAGAGCGATCTGCTCAACGACCGCATAGATTTCAACAGCGTCAGGAAATACTCTGAGAACAGGATGAACGAGAATGTCGACATATGCATCGTGCGGATCATAGGAAGCGTCAGGGACGGAAAGATAGCGAGATCAAGATACCTCATAAGGCCTGGACAGCCTGTTTACAAGGCAAAAAAGGAGATTCTCGAGAGCATACTGAAGTTCGATGATGACAGATCACTCTTCCTCGGGCATCTGGCGGATCAGCCGGACGTCAGGGTATTTGCAAATATAAACGGACTGAGGAGGCATCTGGCCATCATAGCACAAACCGGCGCAGGAAAGAGCCATACGGCAGGTGTGATAATGGAAGAACTGCTGAAGAAGGGTGCATCCATAATTGTTCTGGATCCCCATGCAGACTACGTGCTCATGAAGAACAGCCAGAACCCTGTCTATAGGGACAACATTAAAGTATTTCGGACGCCAATGAGTACGGGCCGGTATACAGACAGGCTTGGAAAGGTCGATGATTTCACCATAAGATTCCAGGATCTGAACTACGAAGAGGTCTGTGAAATAATGGGCATACATGAAAACTATGTGCAGCAGTCGAACGTGGTTAAGAAGATCATGGAGGATCTCAAAGGAAGAAAGGACGTGGATGAATTCATAGAGAAGAGCGACAGCATAGATCTGGAACACCGCATCGCACCGAGGATAAAGTACCTTAAAAGGATAAAGAGCATATTCGGGAACAGGACAACTGATATAGGCGAATATCTTGCACCTGCACGCATGAGCGTCATAGACCTCTCTGGGCTGGATCAGGGCCTGGCCAATTACTTCGCATATAGGGTCATAAGCCAGGTTTACGATGCAAAGACCACCGGTTCCTTCGAATATCCAGTTTTTCTCTTCATTGAGGAGGCCCACAATTTTGCACCACCAGAGAAAAATAGAGGAAACGGCGCTTCGAGGCTCCTGTATGATCTGGTAAAGAAGATCGCAGCTGAAGGCCGAAAGTTCGGTATATTCCTTGCAATAATAACACAGAGGCCAGGTAAGATAGATCAGGACGTGCTCAGCCAGTGCAACTCGCAGATAATATTGAGGATAACGAATCCTGTTGATCAGAAGGCCATACTTGAGAGCAGCGAGAACATGAGTGCCTCGCTTATGGAAGATCTCCCTTCCCTTGATATAGGTGAAGCCATAATAATTGGGGAGATAGTGAAGATGCCGACAATAGCAAAGATAAGGCAGAGGGAGACAGAGGAGGGCGGAGTGGATGTCGAGATAACCGAGATGCTCAGGAAAGCCAGGGAGGAGGCTGCGAAACAGAGGGATCCCTCAACCCTGATCGAGAGGACGAGAAAACTCGTTGAGTGATGATCCATGCCCAGATTCATGCATTTTTCAGATACGCATATAGGATACAGATCACTGGTTATTGAGGAGAGGGAGCAGGACTTCTACGACGCGTTCCATGAGGCCATAGATATAGCGTTGGAAAACAGTGTGGATTTTGTGATACATACCGGCGATCTTTTCGACACTTGGATACCGGGGAACAGGGCTATCAAGGAGTTCAGGAACGGCATAATGAAGCTGAATGCAAAGAATATACCGTTCTTCTCCATATTCGGAGACCATGATCGCCCGAGGCGCAATGGAGAACCTGCAGCTGGCATATTCGATTTTCTTGGCGTTCACGCCATGGGACGCGATCAGTTCGAATACACTGTTAGAAGATTCAGCGGTGAGGATGTGCTTATAGGCGGCATATCGAACATGAAGGGCTACATGAAGCCCAGGCTCATGGAAGAGTACAGAAAGGCAGACAGCGTAGAAGAGGGGTATAAAAATCGCGTAATCATGTCGCATCAGGCCATAGATCCTTTCTTCGTACCGGAACAGTGCGAGGCAAAGCTGAACGATCTGCCGCTGAAATCTTCCTATATAGCCATGGGGCATCTCCACGACTTCATGGAGCGCAGGGCCGGCCCACTGATATCCTACGCAGGATCAACTGAGATCAAGAGCGAGAATGAGATCAATGGCTTCCGGAAACAGGGTAAGAGCGTCAACATAGTTGATATCAGTAACGGGGATGCTGATCTCACGCGCATAAGGCTAAAGAGCGTGAGGCCGCAGCTGAAGGTTCAAAGCGATGCCGAAAGTTACATAGAAGATATAAGAAGATCAATATCTTCGATGAAAAACGATGGAAATGAAAAGAAACCTATGATCAGTTTGGAAATACATGGTGATATCTCGATGGAAACCGTGATGCAGGAGATATCGCAGTTTGACAACGTTATATTTTCAAGACCGAAAATAAAAAAGGATGCAACGATACCAACAATAAGGACTGAGAGTGCCGATCTCAAGGATTATTTTTCAGCTTATCTTAAGGATGAGAGGCTGGCGGACCTTGCAATCAAGATAATGAAGCATACGAAGAGTAGTGATCTTGAGGGTATAATGAAGGAGATAGAGGTGCTTTATATTGATAATAGACAGGATACGCCTGACTAATTTCCTCTCGCATGAAGACAGCGAGATATACTTCGATACAGGCGTGAACGTGATCGTTGGCCATAATGGAGCCGGGAAATCCAGCATTGTAGATGCAATCAGGTTTGCTCTCTTCGGGGACAGGAGGACAAAAAAGATTGAAGATATGATAAGGAAAGGGGCAAAGAATCTTGAGGTTGAGATGGAATTCCGGCATGCCGGCCACACCTATATCATCAGGAGATCGATAACCAGAAGATCCAAGAATCCGGAAAGCAACGCCATTGTACTCGTGGATGGATATCCCATTGCTCAATCTGTCAAGGACGCCAACGATTACATCGAAAAGAATATAATGATAAGGGGAAAGGACGTCTTCCTCAATTCCGTCTTCTCAAAGCAGGGCGAGATGGATGAGCTCATATCTGGTGATCCGGCCAAGAGAAAGCAGCTCCTCGATGAGATACTTGAGATAGACGTGCTGGAGGAAACCTATGACCTTCTCAGACAGGTGATCGCCCAGATGGAGGGCAGTATTACTAACCTTGATTACCTGATTTCAGAGAATCAATCTGATGAGGCCAACGTTGGAAGATACAGGGAAGAGATATCGACCATGGAGAAGAGGAAGGCAGAGGAACTGGCAATAATTGAGGATCTCCAGAAAGATAGAGATGCTGCAAACGATGAGTACGCAAAACTCAACAAAGAACTGATAGAGCTTGATACTAAAATAAAGGCTATGAAAAGCGATCTTCAAAATGCAGAAGAATACGAGAAGAAACTTGCAGAAATAGAAAGAATGCTTGATGAGATATCAGTCTATACAGGCAAGTATGAAAACATCGTTTCTTCAGCTGTCTTCCAGAACAGAGACAGGATCAGATCCTACTGGATAGACAAGGCGCAGATCATTGAAAATAAAAAGGTAATGAAGCGTATTGATGATCAGATAAAGAAGTACGAGGAAAATTTCAGCAGATACAGAGACCTTGAGCCATATCATCTGGAGTACGAGAAAAAGCAGGCCAGACTGGAGGAGATAAAGAAGGAGATCGAAAAATTAAGGGAGACCCATAGCAGATACGAATCGATCAGGATAGATCTAGAAAAGAAGAAAAAAAATCTGGAGCAAAACAGAAAGAGGTTGGATGATCTCCGTACAGAGATATCCAGCAGAATCGGGCGTTCATTTGTCAGCGCGATGGAACTCGATTCCATATACCAAGAAATGAGAAGGGAGATCGACGAGGCTTCTAACAAGAAGAGTTCACTAGTGACCGGATTGAGCCTCTCAAAGCAGAAGATAAAGGAAATAAGCAGAAATATGGAGCTTCTTAAGGGACAGAAAGTATGCCCGGTATGCGGAACAGATCTTGGGGAGAAAAGATCGGAGGATCTCTACGATCACTACGCTGAAGATCTCAGGAAAGAGAAGGATCAGATCGAGGGAATAGAAGATCAAATTAAGAAACTTGGAGACCGAATGGACGGACTCAGAAGACTTGAAGAATATTTGGGAGGCGGAAAAATCGGGGAATACTCCTCACTTGAGAAGCAGATCGATGACTTGAATTCACAGATCGCCGATGATGTAAAAGCGATGGAAGATCTAGAGGAAGAAAACAAGAGATACCTTCAGCTCGATGAAGAATACCGATCGATCGATATTGCAGAACTCAGGAACAGAGACAATGAGTGGCTAAGTGCAAAGGCCATTATTGAGAATATTGGAGACATTGATTCCCTCAGGAAAGAGAGAGATGATATGCTTGAAAGGAACGCGGAAATTGAGGAAAGGATGGGATCCGTGGAACGGGAATTCCCGGACATCAATTCCTATACGCCGTCCAATCTGAGCAAGCTGGAGCAGGAGGCTAAGAATCTGGAAGCTGAGGTGAGAAAGGCCGAGGATCTGAAAAAACAGAAAAATGAACTTGAGATAAGGATATTGGATCTCAGATCAAGGGCCTCCGGCGTGGATGAGGCAGAAAGGAAGAGAGAGGATCTTTCCCTGAGGGTGAAGGAGGCCGAGGAAAAGGTCAAGCGATTCGATGAGAAAATTGCTGATTCTAAGAAAACTATCTACAGCCTCGGATCGAGAATTGAGACAGTGAACAGAACAATCACTGAAACGGAAGCAAAAATATCCAGCAGGAATAGGCAGATAGATCAGATGAAGAGGACCGCCAAGGCCATAGAGGATGTTAAGAAGATAAGAGAGGCATTTGGAAAAAATGGTGTTCCAGCAATGATAAGGCAGAACGTCTCAGATTACCTGACTTCTAGGACCAGAGATTATCTCTCAAGTTTCGAGCTAGACTTTGACGATATATCCATCGATCAGGATTTCAATGTAACCGTGTACAGGGGAGGGGTGCCAGAGGGCATAGATTCACTTAGCGGTGGCGAGAAGACAGCTGTGGCTTTCGCCATAAGGGTTGCCGTAGCTCAGTTCCTCAATACGGATCTCAGTTTGCTGATACTTGACGAGCCTACCGCATTTCTGGACGAAGAGAGGAGGAATAGTCTTTCCAATATTATCGAATACACGCTAAAGGACGCATCGGTGATACCTCAGGTGATAATAATATCGCACCACAGGGAATTATTATCCACTGCAAATGTCGCAATAGAAGTCAAAAAAGTAAATGGACGATCAGTTGTGATCAATGCAGATTAGATCCAGATAATCCGATGCATCGTCATGATTTATGCCCTAAAAAGTTCACGTCATAAAATCTTCTCTACATGTTGTCTGCAAGTATACTTGCAGGAAAGTGCCTAGCTTTGGCGAGGGCTATATCTTATATAGTTAGATCGCAGGCATCACATTGGTGTATGCGATCCGAACAGCTTCAGATCTTGCTTTACTGCATCTTGAACTTATCTTATATGACAAAACAGAAACTATATTAATAAGCTTTTTTCTTTGAACCCCGCACATCTTATCACCAGATATCTGAGTTTTATCTTATCTTTTCGAACCCAGACTTTTCTATAGAGCAACAGCGAATATTATGGTGACCATGAATGCCACGATCATGTATATCATATACCATCCAATGGAACTATTCATGAATTTTCTTGAAAATACCATGCACGATTTCCTGTATCCAGCTGCGATAAGATTCATTGCAAGCCAGAAGACATCTATTACAGATACGGTATGATTATCTGCCCCCGTCCTTGTTCTGAGTATGCGCCTTAACATGAGGCGTATGTTGTTGGCATAGGCGAATGACGTATATTCACTTGTAATTTCTCTTCCACTATTCCACGTGTCTGCGATCCTTGTGTTTGGTTTTCTGAAGACCGCATAGCCGGCAAGTGAAAATACTGCGATCAGTGATATTATATAGTCTGGACTGACAAGACCAAAATCGGCAGCAGAAAATTTGGATTCTATTATCAATCCATTAAATACAAGGACTGATGGCACTCCGCCTCTGAAAGTTATCGGTACGAGATACACGGATATTATGAATATCGTGAAATAGGACGCCTGTAACTATTGTTGCGACACCAAAAGGTATCAGGAATATGGCAGAGAATATCCCTCTTCCTCTGAAAGGTTTTGAAAGTAATGACGCAACCATGAAGGCAACGGTGAATTGAAGGAGAAGAGCTGATGCAATGACTACGAACATATTTAACTTCTTCAAAAACTGTCGATTTGTCATGCCTGAGAATGCAAAATTCTACAGGCTCTAGGCGATATTATGAATTTCTCTATATTTGCTATTTTTATAACTAAAATTTTTAATATATTTCATATTATTTACAGCAGAAACATACTAATATAAATGGCATATTTCTATATCTGAACAGTTGTATGAATTAGCAATTAACGCGAAATTTTATATATTGATAAAATCATATTCATTGTATGGGAGAACAAAGTGGCCCAATTCAGGATACAAATATATCCTATGTGGAAAATGAGGATAGAAAATTGAGAAAAGCCCTATCCACATGGGATCTGCTGATGCTGAGCGTCGGCGGAATAATAGGTTCAGGATGGTTGTTCGCGGCCTATGCTGCCTCTATACTCTCAGGGCCAGCGTCTATATTGGCCTGGGTACTTGGTGGTATAATCGTGATATTCATAGCACTTGTATACGCTGAACTAGGTTCAATGATACCAAGGTCCGGAGCGATCGTAAGGTATGGTCATCTGTCCCATGGAAGTTTCGCTGGATTTCTATTCGGATGGGCTTACTTCCTCAGCGCAGTGTCAGTTCCAGCCATAGAAGCGGAGGCTGTTGTCACATACGCAGCCAGTTATGTTACCAAGCCTGCACTAATTGCCAACGGCATAATGACAGGCGTTGGGACGCTTATAGCAATGATTCTCATGATCGCCTTCTTCTTCCTAAATTACGCAGGCGTACATATAATGGGTAAAACCAACCAAGGCCTGACCTGGGTCAAGGTGATAATACCGGTATTGACCATACTCGTGCTTATATTCGTACACTTCAACCCCTCAGAGATAATTCCAAGCAATGGCTTTATGCCCTACGGATGGGCGCCTGTATTCGGAGCAATATCAAGTACCGGAATAGTCTTCTCGTATTTTGGGTTCAGGCAGGCCATCGACTATGGCGGAGAGGCAAAAAACCCGCAGAGATCCATACCAATAGCCACCATAGGATCGGTTCTGATAGGCATGGCCATATATTCCCTGCTGCAGGTAGTCTTCGTCGGCGGGATAGACTGGTCGAAGGTTGGCCTCATACCCGGCCAGTGGTCTCAGCTTTCAAAACTAGCTACAGCTAGCAATGCCGCCACGGCCTATCCATATGCCTACGATCTAATGAATGCGCCATTTGCTACCGTGGCACTCTCCGCAGGACTCGTATGGCTGACATACACGCTGTACGCAAGTGCATACATTGCCCCATCCGGAACGCTGAATGTTTACAT
Source organism: Thermoplasma sp. (assembly GCF_023256435.1). Taxonomy (GTDB): domain Archaea; phylum Thermoplasmatota; class Thermoplasmata; order Thermoplasmatales; family Thermoplasmataceae; genus Thermoplasma. The sequence goes on from NZ_JAGDXM010000047.1 coordinate 43,052, forward strand.
GGGAACATCCGCAAGAACTCTTTACGGCATGGCCGTCAATGGGCATCTTCCAAAGACATTCGCTAAGATAGAGGAGAGGAACAGGATACCGCTGATTCCGCTCATAACCACACTCCTCGTCGGTTTTCTGTTCTTCTTGCCATTTCCAAGCTGGTACAAGATGGTTGGCTTCATAAGCGGTGCAACGGTATTTACATACATAGTTGGTGGAGCCGCACTGATGAACTTCAGAAAGCAGGCTCCTGAGCTCAAGAGACCGTTCAGGCTGCCAGCCGCTTCTGTTATGGCACCTATAGCGTTCGTGCTCGCCACGGAAGCTGTGTACTGGACAGGCTGGCCCACAACGCTCTATCTGGCCATTGGTATATTTGCCGGCCTGGTTCTTTACGCTGTTCTTGCTGCTCTGCATGCCATAGATCAGAGTTTCAACAGTACAAATATCAAAGCGGGACTCTGGGTTCCTGTATTCATAGTAGTTCTTACAGTGCTTTCATACCTTGGTGAATACGGCGGTATAGCAGTCATTAAGTTTCCACTGGATCTCATAGTTGTGGCAATCGTAAGCGCCATTTTCTATGTGTGGGCTATAAGGAGCGGAATAAAAACTGAAGAAATTGCTGCGATGATCGCCAATGAGGATCAATATGTGTGAAAAATACAAAAATTTATAATTTTATATTTGAAAGATCCGTTCCCCTTGTTTCTTTAGAGAGCGCTGCGGACATCAGTATGAAGATTTCTCCTATGATGATGAATATGCCCCACCAGACATAGAAATCCCTGGAGGTAAAAGTGACGATCAGAAGAAGAAAGACCGTACTCCAATTCCCCAGTATGAATCCTCCATTGAATCCGATGCCAGTTCCTGTGCTCCTTATCTCTGTTGGAAACTTCTCCGATAGATAGGATGGTATTACCCCGTATACGCCCGTTGTAACAAACGCGATTGTGCTTGCAAAGACGAGCGCGCCTATGAATCCAAGATAATGGTTCATGATCATGTATGTCAGCGGTATCGACAGCACTATGCCGAGAGCCGCAAAAATCATCATGGTGAGCCTTCTTCCTATCATATCGCTGGCATATCCAGATATCATGTATCCGATGAGCGATACGAGTATGGCGGTTATAACAACGTACAGGAAGTGTGGGAACTTTATGAACGCATGCACGGACAGTATAGTTGGGAAAAACCCGAGGGTTAGGCCGTAGACCCATGCTATGCCCGTCATTGCGAGAGCGCCCAGAATTATGTTGTATGCCGCCATGGGGTTAATAGACGTCCTCTTCCCTTCTCTTTTCTTCCTGATGGTTTCCTCCCAGAGCGCGGACTCCGGCATCCTTATCCTTATGATAAGGCCTATGACTGCCGGTATCAAACCTATCCAGAACATCCATCTCCATCCAATCACTGAGAACGCCGATCCAGGAAAGACATAATGCAGATAGAGGAATATTGAAGCTGCCAGCGTATATCCAATAGGATAACCGCTCTGTACTGCTGCACCCCATATGCCTCTTCTGCCTGCATTCACCGATTCCATGATTATAGAGGATCCGTTGCCATATTCTCCGCCAGCAAAGATACCGGTTATGGCACGGAATAGGAAGAGCAGGATGGGCGCTGCTACGCCTATAGAAGCGTATACTGGAAGAAAACCAGTTGCAAACGTAATGAGTCCAAGACCAAGAAGCGTAATGAACATCGTGTTCTTCCTGCCTATTCTGTCTCCAAGCCTTCCGAAGATGAAACCACCCACTGGCCTGAAGACGAAGGTTGTGGTGTATATGCTCCATGTTCCCACTATTGCGAGACCGTAATCCGCCGGGAAGAAAAGATCTGCAAGTACTGGAACAAGCAGAAACATCATGCTCAGGTTGAATGCGTCCATTATCCATCCAACGAGGGCGCCAGGATAAACCGACCAGACGTTCATTTTTCTTGTTGATACCGATGAATATTCCATGAAAGGCTGATGATTGTGGGGAAAATAAAATTTGTTTCTAATATATTATGCATTTCAACTCTATTCTTGAATTGATATTACCAGATAATCAATATCAAAATTTTTCTATGGGGTGACGATTAACCAGCATGGTCTGGAAAAAGACTGTTTCAGTCAAAGCTCTTGATAACGCGGGCGGCCATATGGCTGTCAACGTTGACGGGAATATCGTGTTCATAGCAAGGGGTAAAGACGGCCTGCATGGCCTCAACGCAGTCTGCACCCACGCAAAGTGCATACTCGGGATATTTGAAGAGGATACTATGACAGTGAAATGTCCATGCCACAACGCCAGATTCGACCTAAACAGTGGAAAGATGATTGAGCCTCCATTCGTTGCACCTAATGCACCTATGGACAAACTCGGACTTAAAGTCTACAATGTAAGGGAAAATGGAGGTTTTCTTGAAGTGGATGTAGATTAATCATAAACATCATATAAAAATCCATAAATATGAATCGATATCGATCAGATATCATTTTTCTGCCTCTTCTGGGAAGAGATCCTTTGATATCTTTCTGGCCTTCATCGTGGACGATTCTATCGCCTTCATTATTGAGGTTCTGATCTTACCATTCTCAAGTTCGTATATACCATCTATCGTTACGCCACCGGGCGTTATGACCTTCTCCTTTATAGCCGAAGGATGGTCTCCGCTCACTGCCAGGAGCTTGGCAGAACCCATGACGGTCTGATATGAGGCTTTCAGGGCTATGCTTCTCGGCAGGCCAACCTTGAGACCGCCGTACATCATGGCCTCTATTATTGTGAGGATGTATGCCGGACCGCTGCCACTAAGCGCAGTCAAAGCGTCCATGTACTTTTCGTCTACCTGATCTGTCTCTCCAAATACGCCGAGTACACGTCTCACCAGAGAGATCTTTTCCTCATCTGTTTCCGCTGTGCAGAATGGAGTATAACCTGCGTTCACCTCAGCGGCTATGTTTGTCATCGATCTGACTATGAAGGAATCAGGAAGCAGTCCGCTTATGACCCTTATGGGCACCGCGGCAGCCATTGAGATGACTATCTTTCCACTGAGGAACTTCGATAATTTTCTGACCTCAGCGATGAGATCAGCGGGCTTGAGCGTCAGTATGGATATCTCAGATGATCGCACTGCGTAAATATTGTCCGATGTAACCTCTATGCCGTAGCCAACGAGCGCCTTATTCAGATCCGGCCTCCTCCTAGTCGCTATAACATGATAACCCGCTTTGGCTAAGGAGACTGATATTGCTGACCCTATTGTACCTGCCCCTATCACAGATATGGTTTCCAATTGGTTACCTCATCGTGGCCAATAAAGGTAGGATTATTAAATCTTTTCGAATATTTCTGTCATAATGTCCATCACATAAGTATATCATTCCTCATTTGCTGCTGACCAGATAGAAGTCCCAGGGCGATGTCTTCTGAACGTTGCGCTTCACCTTCAACAGCGCATCATCTGGAAATTTCATTCTGTCGTCTCTGGCTATGTGGATGGATACGGAATGTTCTGCCTTAATCTTTGTTATCTTAAATGAAACCTCATCTTCAGATATCGCTATCACGCCGGCCGAACCAAGATTGAAGCGCTTCCTTATCTGTCCAAGATTCACGAAGAAGTCATGCATGTCCTCATCGATCGAATCCCATGGGAAACATCTTCTGTCATCCGGATCCTTGCCTCCATCTAGACCAACCTCGTCACCGTAATATATGGTTGCTATGCCATCAAATAGATAGAGTATGGTATATGCAAGCTTCACCTTACTTTTATCACCGTGAAGTATCCTTAGAATCCTCGGAGTATCGTGAGAATCAAGAACATTCATCATTATCTGCTGTTTGTCGAGTCCATTCACCAGAATCATACGCTGAATTCTATCATAGAACTCGTCCAGAGTGATCTTTTCCATTATGAAATCTATGATGCTTCCTCCCAGAAAGTAGTTGGTGTAGCTTATCCATGAGTCTCCATTAAGGAAGTAGGTTGGCAGGCACCAGGCCTCACATACATGAATCTTATCCTTTCCAATCTCCTGCATCGTTTCCCTGAAAAATTCGCTATATATTGAATGAGCAACATCATAGCGAAACCCGTCTACGCCGAATTCATATATGTAATGTTTCATAACGTCGAGACAGTAACGCCTTACTTCTGGGTTCCTGTGGTTAAGTTTCGGCATTCCCCCATAGCCCATGAAGGTCTCATATGCTGGGAACTTTCCATTCTTTCCCCTTCCATTGAATGCTTCGAAGCTATCCCTGTGAAATATATACCAGTTGTAATAACGTGAGCTTTTCCCATTTTTAAGGACATCCCTAAATGCTGGAAAATTTGTGGATGTATGATTGAACACCATGTCCAGTATTATCCTTATACCGTTAGCGTGCGAGTCCTGAACAAGATTCTTCAGATCGGCCTCTCCACCGAGAAGATCGTCAACTGCATAATAATCATCTACATCGTACCTGTGATTCGATCTGCTCTTGAAAATCGGATTCAGATATATGTGATCCACGCCGAGATCGCTAATATAAGGTATCTTCTCCCTGATACCTTCCAGATTACCGCCGAAGAATGAATCTCTGGAAGGCCTGGTTCCCCACCTGGATAGCCCCGGAACCTCTTGCCCTGATCGGTAGAAGCGATCTGGGAATATGTGGTACATTATCTTTGTCCTTCCATCAGAGTTCACTCTTGAAGAGGCATGGAAAAACCCCTCTTCTGGATATCTTACTCCATCTATCACAAAGGCGTAACCCGCAACGCCAGCCATGACAAATTCCACCACATCAAATGTGTCCTGCGATGATCGCCTTGCGAATATCTTCTTGATGCTGGATTCGGTGAGAATATCGATCGAGACCGCAGATCGCGGTACAGCAACCCTGATGTCCATTATCCTTCCATCCAATATGGAGGCGAACTGTGAAAACTCAGGATTATGGTATGCCGAATTCAACCATATAGATATATGAAACTTGCCGGATTTTGCCCCAGCGCATCTAAAGTAGCGATACTGATCTATCGCGATTCTGAATTCGTATCTGCCCGGAATTATTCCCTCAATTCTGTTCGCCCTTCCCGCATTCTGATCCAATACGATGCTCCCTTCTCCGTTGCAGTTGAATGTACCCTCGACGTAGAGAGTCTTTGCTTTTATACCTGATGCATCAATCTCAAGTACCCTGAAGAAAGGATCAGATCCTTTGACAGCTGTGCTGATCATCTCAGAATATACCACTTACTGGAATATAATAATGATCAATGATCTCATAATGTTTTATATTCTGCCCATGATACCATCGGTGATGGTAGTACATATTAAGAGAGGGCACTTCCTCCGCCGCTACCTTCTAGGCTATGGAAGCGCTGAGCAGAGGGTTATGGATCTATCTATCGGAGACGGAGCCTTGTGGTCCATATACAGCTCAATCACCTCTCCTTATATTGTACCTTTGGCCATACTGATGCTTGGTTCATCAGCACCAGTTGGTTTCATAACTGGGCTTCCCGTTATATCGGTTCCGTTCTCTCAGATAGCTGCCTATAGAATTCTAAAAAAGATAGATGACCTGAAAACTGTGACGATCTTCACTACATTCCTTGATAGAATTCCATGGCTCTTCATAGCCATTCTCATCTTCATTCACACACAGTACTTTCTCTATATGCTTCTGGGGTTGCTAATAATGAGGAGCTTTTTTTCCTCCCTTTCTGGAACGACATGGATGCTCTGGATACCAGGCATGATAGGCGAAAGTAAAAGGGATACTTATTTTTCAACGAGGAATATGGTCATGAAGGGTTTCGGCATAGTTGGCTATCTTATTGCGATATCGGTATTCCTCCTTGTCAATGGCTATAAGACCGACTATTTCATCATATTTCTTGTGTCCTTCGTATTCTCTGCCCTTTCAATAAACATCATGAGAAATATCCCTGGGGCAAAAGTCAGGGATGTTTACAAGACTGCATCTAAAAATTCCACCGAAATTGAGTTCCTTCTCATAATAGCACTTCTATCAGTAATCGGGTTCGCCTATTATTTTTCCCAGCCATACATCGCACTCTATCTGCTTGGAAGGCCTTATCTCGATATAGGATCAACATTCTACACGGTTGTCCTGATAGCAAGTGGGATAGTTTATATAGGGTCTCAGAGAATTGGGAAGATCATGGCCACGCGCACAGGATATGCATCTTCTATGGCAATAACGCTTCTATTCCTATCAACTCTCTTTGCCGTCCTGTATTTCATCCGAACGCAGACATTGATAATACTTGTCGTTATATTTCTATCTTTACCTTTTTCTATTTATTCACTGATATCATTCAATATGACCGTGAGCAGATCGTCAGGAGAGAACAGAGTGAGGAGGACATCATATTACACCATAGCAAACAGCCTAGCGCTTTCAGCTGGGCCAATAGCCGGAAATATAATGTACGACGAAACGAAAAGCATTCACCTGATATTTCTGATCTCGGCTGTTATGATGGCACTGGCAATTTTAATCTCCATCTATCTCCTAAAATTTGGAGAAGAAAGATCATTCAGATCTCCTTGAATTCCGTCTTATGCTTTTCCATGAGAATCCTTTGAACCTTTCCTCAGCTTCTACCCTTCCAACCTCATGATATCCATACTGCTCCCAGTATCCATCTCTGTAGTCTTCTATCAATTCTATCAAAGTGAGCCATTTGGCGCTTTTCCAACCATAGAGATCCGGAATGAATGGCCTCGCCGGATAGCCATTTTCCTTTTTTAAATAGGAACCGTTCATCCTTATGGCTATCAGAGATCTTTCGGAGAGGGCGTATTCAATAGGGACTGGTGTTGAATATCCATCAGCTGACCAGAACATAACCCATTTTGCCTTCTGATCAGGTATACTGTCCATAATCAGGTGTGAAAGTGAAGGGCCCTCCCAGACTACGTCCTTTATGGACCACTTCGTGACACAGTTGAAATCAGCAGTATATTTTATATGCGGCATCTTTTCAAGTTCATCAAAGCTGTAGCATTTTTTCGATCTGACAAGGCCATCAATGCAAAGCCTCCATTTGTTGATGTCTATTTCTGGCTCTCCGAGAGCATCGTAAATGATGAAGTTTGATATGTATCTCTGGCCGGGGTTTTCGACAGTTATTCTATCCACGTGTTACCATATTCAACGTATATATAGCCTTAATTTATGATTGTGCTGGACAATCTATATATAATGATGCTTGATCATATTATATGGAGAAAGCTATAAAGAGTTCTGGTTTTGTGCACCATTCAACCGATGTTGAAGGGCAACTTATGGATGGCGGTGCATCAATAAGATGGCTGATCACGCACAGGGATGGCGCTGAGAATTATTCCATGAGACTGATAACTGTGGAGAAGGGTAAATCCACGCCTCATCACCATCATGATTACGAGCATGAGATATACATCATTTCTGGAAAGGTGAGAGTGACCCTCGGCGACTCTACGTACATCGCAAAGGCTGATGATTTCATTTTCATACCGCCGAACGTGGAACATGGTATGGACGCAGAGGAAGATACGAGGATGATCTGTGTCGTACCAATCAAAGCTGCAAAAATGATACTTGGTGAATAAAAAAATATTAATTTGTAGATATAATATGCATTTATGGATGAAGAGGAAGATGCATTTTCATATCTGTCAAAACTTGGTCTGACTCCATATGAGATAAAGGTTTACAAGACTTTGCTGATATATGGCCCTAACAGCGCAACGGAGACTGCGAAATTATCTAAGGTGCCACAACCCAGAGTATATGATATATTCGAAAGCCTAGAATCAAAGGGTGCTGTAGAAGTCAGCCCCGGAAAAAAGAAGGTTTACAGGGCTGTACCCATCGATAATTTCATAGATCGAAAGCTCATAGAAATAAGGGATTACAAAAAGAGGATTGAAAGTTATATAGAACAGCAGAAAAAATTCAAGGAGAACAATCCCTATCTCTGGATGATAAAAAATAATTTTCAAATAAGAGAAAAGATGAAGGATGTTATCTCAGAGGCTGAGAATGAAATAATAGCTTCACTTAATTATGAGAATCTGAGATACCTTAAGAAATATTTTATCGAGGCTGCGAAGAAAGGGGTGACCGTTGTCATTGTCGCCTTTCCCGATGCTGAAATCGACTTCCTAAGAACGCTGCCGGATGATATTGTCATTAGAATAAGGAGGGGAGCTGCATCGCAGGTGATGATAGCGGATAGAAAGCACGGGATAATAAATGTTGAAAGCACTGAGGATTCCGAGGGATATGCACTTTATTTTGATGAAAACGAGCTGATCCACATACTGAATTACTATTACTATCATACTATATGGGGCCCTTCAGATACATTTCACGACTTTCCTGTGAGACGGGATATGAAATTTTCAACCGCCTGGCTGAGCTGTGAAGCAATAAACTCGTTTCTAAAGAGGTCTTACAACATCTCAGCAGAGGTTAGCGGATACAGTGCCACCGGACCAGTGAAAATAGAGGGTAACATAACGGGAATCGATCTTGTTCCTGGATTCAAACATACCTTCTTCATAAAGGACAATGAGAGAGTTTATTCGGTAGGTGGGAAAACCGCTCGCATGGAAGACATAAAACTAGATACGTTGATAATGAACGTATGGATCCAAGGCAGGCAGTCTATTCCGCAGGGCAATGATATGGCGTAGAAGCATTATCATAAATAGAAGAAATTCTATTTTAAATTATGCCGAGGCCAATTGTTTTTTAAATATGTGAAGATGATAATAGAATGGACTTTTCTTGAGAAGATATTGTCTGATTCCTAGCGGCACGCATATCAAGGCAAAGTATCAGTGCACTACTGAAAATAAATATCCTTGAATCATAATGTATCCAGTTACTGCATCATTGGATTTTTATTCTTTACGAAATTTCCTTCCTGAAGCTCTTTGAGGGCGTTTATTATTTCTTCTCTTGTGTTCATCACGATAGGTCCATACCAGGCTATAGGTTCATTTAGTGGTCTCCCAGCAAGCAATATTATCCTGGAATCGGCCAGTGCCTCAAGGCTAACATTTGAACCTTCTCTTGAAAGCACCACTACATTTTTTTCACTGAACTGTGAAGTATTGATCCTTATATTACCGTCAATAATTGCCAGGATGCCGCGGTATCCTTCTGGAATTGAGAGATCGGATTTGGCACCAGCTTCCATAATTATTTCAATATAATATGGATCTATCTTTTTTACCATATCGTATTGAAAATTCTCGTTCAATGCTCCATTAACTCCATTGACGTTGCCTGCCACGATCCTTATCCTGTTTCCATAATCATCCGTTATATGAGGTATCTGATCAGGCTTTATGGAACGATAAGATGGATCTATCATCTTTGAGGATGATGGCAAATTAAGCCAGAGCTGTATGCCCTTGTTTGAATTATCTCTGGTAGCGTATCTTGCCTCCTCACCGTAATATATGGGTTTTGGCATTTCTTCGTGGAATATCCCGCTTCCTGCAGTCATCCACTGGAATTCTCCTGGTCCTATGACACCCTTATGACCTTCGCTGTCTTCGTGTAATGTCTTTCCTGCCATCTGGTATGTTATGGTTTCAATACCTCTATGTGGATGCCATGGAAATCCATTATCATAGTCCTCCCTCCTTTCTGAACCGAATATATCCATAAGAAGAAATGGATCCGTTATTTGTGCCGTTCTCTGAGATCCAAACATTCTTCTTAGTTTTACACCAGCACCATCGTATGTCACCGAACCCTCAAAGAGGTATTCAGGAATTTTTGAGATCATTTCTGATTCACTTCTACCATTTCCAGAGCAATTTCTATCTTGACTGTATCCCCAACCATGACGCCACCGTTATCGAGCACCATGTTCCATGTAAGGCCAAATTCTCTGCGGTTTATTGAAGCTGTCGCTGAGAAACCAAATCTCTGATTGCCGTATGGATCCTTCAGAATGCCCCCGAGTTCTCCATCGAAGGCAACTTCCTTTGTCACGCCCTTTATTGTCAAATTCCCGTGAACCTTATAGCTCTCATCAGAGATCTTCTCAATCTTTGTGGATTCAAATGTAATAAAGGGATACTTTGATACCTCGAAAAAGTTAGATGACCTGAGATCTTCATCCCTGCCGTTATCGCCAGTAAATACGCTTGCCACATCTATCTTGGCTGTCGCTCTGCCAGCTTCAAGCTTGTCCGGATCCCCATTGTATGTTATATCGTATTTCTTGAAGCTTCCTCTTACCCTAGATATCATCATATGCCGAACCACAAACTCTACGTTAGAATGCGCTAAATCCGCTGTCCATATTTTCAGTACTTCCATTTTTTCACCTACTATTTTTTCTTAAGTTGATATAGAATAAATATTTATATATTTTAAATAACTCCATCTATAGTAACTGTACTTGAGTTAATAAAGGTGGACGAATTGAATAAGGGAGAGACGTGCCCCATAGTGGAGGCCATAAGGGAAGTCGGAAACGAAAACGATCTGCTGGTTATAAGATTCCTGTCGGAAGAAAGTCTTGGTTTCAACGACATTCTGAGAAAGGCAGAGAATATGAGCCCTAAGACGCTTTCAACTACGCTAAAGAGACTGCAGCAAAAAGGGATAATAGAGAGGAGGATCATCTCCACCCAACCGTTCCGCGTTATGTATTCCCTGACACAGAAAGGGATGGATCTGCGTACCGTACTGAATGATCTCAAGATATGGGGCTCAAAGTGGCTAACTACAGCTGATATGTATCCCCTGACGAGCGATCAGAGATGACCTGCAGACATTACCTGACGCATATTACCACTGATAGAGGCATAAAGTACAAAAGTTTAAATTATATGTAAAGACTACAGTATCATCATGACCGTAGTACGGCTCGAGCATATAACCAGAGATTTTGGAAAGAGTTCACCTAATGGTCCAGATGCCGGTCTCTTTGATATTAATTTGACGATAAACAATGGAGAATTCTTTGTCATTCTCGGGCCAAGTGGTTCTGGTAAAACCACTCTGTTGAGGATAATAGCCGGTCTTGAGAAGGTAGATTCTGGCCACATATTTCTTGACGAATACGAGATAACCGATTTTCCGCCAAAAGATCGTGATATGGCTATGGTTTTCCAGAATTATGCCCTGTATCCATTTATGACCGTTTATGACAATATAGCATTCCCCCTCAAGATACAGAAGATTAGTAAACAGGAGATAGACGAACGAGTCAGGGAAGTTGCGAAACTTCTGGATATTGAGGGTATTCTGAACATGAAACCTGGACAGATATCAGGTGGGCAGAGGCAAAGGGTCGCTCTGGGAAGGGCGATTATCAGAAGGCCAGCCGTATTTCTCATGGACGAACCGCTGTCTAACCTTGATGCCAAGTTACGCGGTACGATGAGGGTAGAACTGAAGAAACTTCATGAACAGCTAGGCATAACAACCATCTATGTGACGCATGACCAGATAGAGGCAATGACTCTTGCCGACAGAGTAGCCGTTATTAACAGAGGACATCTCATACAGGTTGGTAGCCCAATGGATGTTTATGATTCTCCAGCCAATACGTTCATAGCTGGCTTTGTTGGTGATCCTCCTATCAATTTCATAGATGGTGTGATCACCCATGAAAACCAGGATAAGATACTCAAGATCAATGAGTTTCAGCTGGATGTGGGGCAGGATTTCCCAGAAAACGTTGTGGATGTCATAGTTGGTATAAGACCGGAGGATATTGGAGAAGGAAATGAAGGGTTCACTGCTGAACTTGAAGCCATACAGCCACTAGGAAGAAGGCGCCTTGAATACTATATCCTAAGAAATTCAAATACAAGAATAGTAAGGGCCACCTCATCTCTACAGGAACGCAGGATAGGTGAAATGGTTAAGCTGATACCATTGAACAACAGAATACTGATCTTCGATAAAGATTCAGGGAAACTTCTATGGAATGGAAAGAGGATAAATGTTGCTCAAGCTTGATATTGCTGTAAAATCACTATATATA
>NZ_JAGDXM010000047.1:55086-82416 GCF_023256435.1 Thermoplasma sp.
CTATATATAAAATACTGATTTTTTAATATAAATAAATTTGAATAATTTATTTTAAAGAAAGCGTAAATGGGCATTTCTAACGCTGAAAACTCTAAGACATGACTGGAAAATGGAAACTGCATCTCCAGGAATACTGGTATAATAGGAAAAAGTCGGAGGGCGAAAACAGTGTTATTCAGTTCATAAATCTGATGCCAAGCTAGAATGATGTTTCCCATCCATCCCATCGTAATGGAAGGGTTTGATATATCAAATGTGGAGGACGTAATATTGAATGTTGAAATCGGTATCAGGTTCAGATTCAGAAGAAACGTAGAGATCTCAAGCGTATAGATGCCTCTTTCGAAAGAGACGTAGGATAGATAGATTATATTTCCACGAGCTATTGCAATTGATACGATCCCCTTAAGCGTTGCGCCGGTATTGTATGTATAGGAAGAAATGCTATTGAGATTTTCTGCAAATAGAATAAGGTGGATAGTATAGTTCCCATCATTATGATCATAGTATGAAATGGCGAGCTTATTCCAGAATCCAGATATGGAACCATATGATTGCCCGGCAAAATCAAAATGACGTTCTTTCACGATGTTTCCGTTCACAATGTGGATCAGAGAGTATGTGTACCGATCGCCACTCCTGAAGGTTTCGAGCAAAAATAGCCCATGATTGGTGGAATACAAACTTATATGCACAGCGTTTGAATGAAATGCGCCTATCGTCCAGAAGAATGTTGCCCAACCTTCATCAAGGATGATACTTGAATTCTTCACATATGCCAGATAAACCAGCCCGTTAGATGCGGAGACGCTTAAGTCGCTTGCCCAGGCTGTACCTGGAATTCGAACAGGGGTGCTCCATGATATAAAGTTGTGTGTTGAAGAAGCATAAACCATGTTGATGCCGCTTCTATTCGATATGAAGTACATATAATACGCATTCCCTGATCTTACAACCGTAGGAAAATCGTATACCGTGCTGTTTATCTTTTCAAGAGACGATCTTACAGTTTCATTTATTCCTGGGAGCTCTATCGGCATCAGCTGTGCAGGATGGTTTATTGAAAAGTTTGCCAAGGCCTCTTGTTGGGTCAATTTACCTTCATGCACAGTCGCAGGGGCGATGTATGTGTATATATTTGAACTCCACGGTGGATCTCCTCCGCCTCCCTGCCAGCCGCCGTTGGTGGTATTTGACTGATCTACGATCCTCCATCCATCCAAACCATAACCGTCATATGATCCGGCCACTATTATGTACCTGTAAGACATAAGGTCACGCCCTATATCTCCTATTGGTATTGTGACATATATATCCCCGTGACTCATGTTAGAAGTCACGATTATTCCAGATGATGTTGTCCCAGACAACGTCTGAATGTAGGTTGCCCATCCAGATATGTATATCAGGGTCTGCCATGGGACAGTTGAGTCTGCATTCGGGCCGTTTCCAAGGTAAGTACGTCCATTTCTGCTTCCGTTTGATATGAATATGTTAATTATCTGGTTCGAAAACCCAAGCGGCCCATTCCATATGTTCCAGAGCTGTGCATATTTAAATGCCCACTGGACGTCAAACTGATTCTCGGATACGTTAATGTATTCAAGATCTAAAGATCCTGGCGGGATCTGCGTAGGCTGATCCGGATATGTGTAATTCCCATCGCCGACAGGAAGGACGGTGTTGTGTATTGAAGATATCAGCACATAGGATGCGATGGAAATTGGTATATGAATGAAAAGTGGAGACATGAAGTAATTTTTCTGTGATAGTCCGTTGTGCGCAAAGACGCCCATTTCGAAAGAATTTCCAGGAACGTACCCTGGAAATGACATGGGTATAGCGAACTGTATTACCGAACGCGCAAATGCCACCATGCTCCCACTGCGTGGATATGATGACCAATGATCGAGACTTGTAGAGGTATATGCATTGTAGTATCCTGCACCATCGTTAAATGATGATGTGTTTATGACTGCAGCATATGTGGCAGCGAAATCAAGTTTCTGCAAGCCTCCAACGGTATAGAATGATGCGCTTTGTACATCGTTGCTAATATTGTTTCCCATCGATGGATCTGGAAGGGACATGTACACCCCAATCTCATCAAGTGGTTCAATACCGTATATCCAGGCATCTCCGTTGACGTATATCTGAACGAATATTGTGGTTGAATTGTATTCTATGTCCACCTGAGAAATGGATCCATAGGTGGAATTTGAATTTACATACCTGATACTGTCATTCCACTGATCTCCTATCACTGGAGATGACGCAATTCCATATGGTGTGCTTATGGTTTCACCTTCATATCCATTTAAAGATGGGGTATGCTGTTGAGTGTAATTCCCAAGCGAATATGGAATCAGAGGTTTGCTGTAGCCAAGCGTCAGATAATTCGGTACACGCGATCCGATTTCCCTTAGTGCATATATCAGATCGCCCTTGAATATGTAATCAAATGGCAGCGTATTGGAGCTACTTATTGTCCACGGAGCCATCTGGAAGAACCAGTCACTGCCTTCTGCAGCATATATAGCATTCCAGGCCCTCGTAAGGTTTCCTTCAGGGCCTCTGGCTGTCAAATTACTCTCAAACCCAGAATAGTTATCTATTTGCGTGAGGTTATGGGATTTTTGGTATTCTACCACCTTATTCCTGACTGAATTCAGAGCCTCCCAGTAAAAGTCCTGTACAGAGTCTCCAGACCACTGAGTTAAATATATGTTGTTCTGATACGGCGCAGCCTTACCGTTTCCGCTGTTCCAGCCTGCGGTTGCTATATGTGTTAGAACTGGGAATGATAATCCATCAGATCTGGCCTGCTGAATGAACTGATCTGGAGTCACCGTATGAATATAACTAGAGTTCTGCTCCAGTGCCTTGTAAAGATCCTCCAAGAATGGTACGCCATCCTCGGCGAACGGCGACATAAACATCCAGTTTTCTCCGTCTATACCTATCGTTACCAGCGTTCTGGCATGATCTTGCGCCGGTATCGCGCTGTATACGCCCTTCAGATAATTTATTATGTTATCAACTGCAACCCATGTTGGAAGATTTCCATAGTTGAAGGCCCAGTTATTTGATATGTACCCGTCCCTGAAGAACATATAGACAGAGGTGTTGTCTGGGCCAATAGCCACGTATGGTGTATACAGGTTTAACATCTGGGAAACGTTTCCACCGTTTCCAAAGTCATAACCAGAGGCATCAATTCCAGAGGCCATTAGAGTGGCTTCCGCTGTATTGCTCCATATTGCGCCAGACTCATTTATTGCCTGCATCATACGATACGATACCGTGAACTCTGGCGCGTACATACCGGAAGGCCACTGACCAAAGAGAGAATGAAACTGACCACGGCTTATGTTCATCTGAGCCAGAACATCGCTGTAGTATGATGCCTTCTGGATAGAACCATCTGGACCTGATATATTGTTTGCCAGCAGTAGAGGAGTTAACGGATGATAAAACGGACTTGTAAACAGCTCAACATTATTGCTTCCATTCTGATTTCCCTGCATGTCATTTCTGAATGCAGGTATGACCTGACCTGTGAGCCATTTTGAATAGTGCAGTATTTCTAAAAGATCCCTCTGGTTGAAAGAAGTCTGATTATGCATAGCCCATATGGTACTGTTTATCCAGTTGGATCCAAGCTGCCCCTCAATAAGAGGCGTACTGATGTCATAGAGGAACCACAGAACTTTCAGATCTTCAAATTGAGACGAACTCAACTTTCCTCCAGACATCCATATGTCATGTAAATTTCTGTATTCATTGGATGCTGGTTCATTCAATTCAAATACATATTCCGGTATACTGAAGTAATCCGCGGTTATATTCGCAAGTAGACTTTGATTCTCCGTTGTATTAAGTGTGCTGTATGGTATGAAGGCATATCGAATGAATGTATTGTTGTAGTATGGATCCGTAGATATATTAACAAGCTGGTAGAGGAGAGATCCAGACATTTCGTATGTCACATTTATCTGCGGAAACATATGTGCTATAAGCGCCTGCTCTATGTATTCGGCGGTTGCATGGGCTTCTGTCCACGGGAGTATGTAATTGTTGGATCCTACAATTTTGTAAAGTGGCTGATGATCGTTATAAATTATGGCCAGATTTATAGGCTTTGGTCTTGAAGACGGTATATTGACATATCCAAAGTTCAGAGCAAGCGTATTATTGACCGTAAATAAACTCTGGTAGGTGCCGTCGTTGTACGATCCCTCCTGATAATACGGTATGCCTGTTCCGACCCATGAACCGCTTCCTCCAACGACGAAGAGGGAAAGATTCATAACTAGCGTACCAGAATATCCGCTTGGAAACATTGAAGTCCATGGAATGGCTATTTCAGTACTATTGGTAGATGAATCAAATTTAAATATACTCGGTATCATCCTAGCGTTTGGCGTATTACTAGTTATTGAGGTGTTGATCAAGAATGTACCGTAGCCTGTTATTCCCGTATTTTCACCACCAAACCAAACGCTGGAAAAATAATTTAGAGGTTCAGTGAATTTTATATCTCTGGCCCAGACATTTAGATTCGATATTTCATAGGTACCATAATCAGATCCAGTGTTATTGCTCATGAAGATATAAAGTGCGTTATCACTTATGTTTTCGCTAACGCCTAAGAATAGATATGTTGCATTGAAAGAAACGTAAAACGAGGAGATATTATTATTTTTTCCCCAAGGAGACGCCATGTAATTTCTATACACAATATGCCCTGCAAAGTCTGCCTGAGTATTTCCAGTGAAAGTTATGTTTCCCTCATTTACATGAATTGCGCTATTCGCCATGGGTGAAGCCGCAGATATGGGAATTGAAATTACCGACATCAGAAAAAGTACGGTCAATGATAGAACTATTATGATATTATTACTACTTTGCATGGTATAATAAACTCTTCTCTCTATAAATATTTTTTACTATATGCCTATAACAAAAGAATAAAAATATTCTATTGAAAAATATCTAAATATTTTCAGCTTTTATTCCATATGCGATTATTTATACGTAGCAAGGCTAAATCCTGTCACCAGATACTTTTGAAACACGAAGAACAGTATGAACAATGGTAAGCCCATCAATACGGAGAATGCAGCATAGACATTGTAATTCATCACCACAGTGCCTGTCGATGTGTAATAGAGACCTATAGCTAGGGTGTACATGCTTGGAGTTGTGATGAATTGACCTGCAAGGGCATAATCGGTATATGGGCCCATAAATGCAACAAGCGTTGCAAATATTATCACTGGCCTTGACATCGGAACAAGGATCCTGAACAAAGCTTGAGACTGAGTCAGACCATCCAATTGTGCAGCTTCCTCATAATCCCTAGGAAGTGAGTTGACGTAGTTCATTATGAGCCATGATGAATAAACGAGCGCACCACCCGTATATGCCAAGATCAGGCCCTGATAGGTATCGACAAGATGTAACGTTGCGAACATAAAGTAGAGTGGAATAACCATAACAACAAAAGGAAACATAGTGAGTATCAGCATCATATACAGTATTGCCTTTTTTCCAGGTATATTGAATCTAGACATACCTATCCCAGCTATGATGGCGAACGCTATCCCTATGGCTGTAGATGCCGTGCAGAATATTAGCGTGTTTCCAAGCCACGTTAAAAAGGGATATTTGAATAATATCAGATAATAGTTTGAAAGTGAGAAGAACTTTGGGAGGAGATCAGATAAGCTGGTCTCGGCGATACTGTTCACCGAACTTAACGATGTAAGTATTACGTAATAGATTGGGAAAATAGAATATACTCCCACTATTATCAGTATTATGTGAGAAAGTATCTTCTTGATTATGGATATGCGTTTATAATACGTATTTTTCTTATAATAAGCCTCTGCATATCTTGGACGCCTTATTTCCTTATTTTCGTTTGACTCTTCCATCAGATCACCTAATATAGAACCTGCATCATCTTGGTATATTTGTTAGCAAGAACTACAAGCACCAGCAGTATCAATATTGATATTATTGCATAAGCTATTCCAACACCATAGGCAAGGTATGTGAATGCTTCATAATATGAATAGGTTATCAGTATCTGGGTCGATATAAGAGGCCCTCCACCTGTCAGTAGAAAAACTGGATAGAAATTATTCCATGTGAATATGAAACCAAATATTGTTATGAAGGCAAACTGTCTGCTGAGCATCGGTAGCGTTATTCTTCTCAGAGTTCGCAGGGTACCGTATCCATCCATCTCCGCTGCATCGTATAATTCAGATGGTATGCTCTGTATGGAGGCCGTAAATACGTAGGTATAATACGGAAATGATAACCATAGATTAACAAGGATCAAAGAGAGCATGGCTAGAGATGGACTTCCAAGCCAGAAAAGCCCCTTGAATCCCAAGGCATTAAGAACTTCGTTTATTATCCCGAAATGATAGCTGAGCATGTTCTTCCATATCAGCAATGTTATGAATGCTGGATACGCCCATGGAAAGAGTATCAAAGTTCTATAAAATCGCTTGCCTATCAGGCCTTTCTGATTTATGATCAGTGCAAGCGCGAATCCCATAGGTACCATCAGCACGGTACTTCCAACGCTCCAGATAATTGTATGCAGTATTATCTGAGGAAAGGCGCTTGATGTAAGTATTGCAATATAATTTGCAAATCCTATAAAACTATAGTTATAGAAATGTATCACGTTGAGATTTGTGAATGAAAAATAGACGCCAACGCCTATAGGATAAAAATCCAGAAAGACAAGAACGGCTATTACTGGTATCACGTATATTATACTTTTCCAGTCATAGGATTTATTGAAAAAATTTGAAAAATTCAATGTTTTCATGCTCTTCATTTCTATAGCCTTATTTTATTTATAATCTTATCACATTACCATAGCTCTCTGCGAAGAAAAATATGTTTTCACTGACGGATGATGTCTGCAGTAAAGAGATGGTCGTTGCCGAAATGAATGGTGGATATCCTGCAGACTTCATCGTCGAGATTATCTGTTGCTCCAGCGCATTTGCAGCTTGTGTTATGTTACCATGGCCGCCGACATACAGTGCATACATCTGCGTATTGAATGGAGTCCAGTATGCATTGAAAGCGAGATAATTAGGCTGGATCTGCGTATGTTCTTCCTGTTCAAACCAGTACTTTGCGAACGGATCTGTGGAGTTATGAGCAACTGCCCAGCTATTGGCTGCTATTGCAGATGGGAAATCGCCTGCTTCTTTGAACAACAGTTCCTGGTTTGTTATGTTCGTCATCATCTTAACAAACTGTATTGATGCCCATATCTGTGTCGGATTTGCTCCACTGGCTTTGCTGTTGGATACAACATATCCTACTGAACCCCAGATAGGCTCAACCCAGCTGTCCGTCACATTGTTGTAAGGCAATGGTGCCACACCGAGATTGTTACCAAGATAGCTTTCGAATGTGGCCTGCATCCAAGGACCTTCCTCTATGAATGCGGACTCATTATCCTCAAACATCGATATTACATCATTCGGCGTGCTGAGACCGGTGGGGCTAACCTTATATACATATGTAAGGTTGTAAAGGAAGCCTATTGTCTTTGTGGAATTTACCGAGTTAAGCTGCGGATACATAGAGGCATTAAATATTGTCGCGTTGAATGCAGGGAACCAGGCCGCGGCGTTATATCCATACCAGAGCCCAAGCCCGTATGGGAATCCATATACGTGTTTACCATTTTGAATCGTCTTTCCAGTCACATTCTTTGCTTCCTGGATTAGCTGGTAGATTGTTTTTGGAGGCGTCTTGATGTACATTTTGTTGTAGTACAGTGCATTTCCATTTATGTTTATGGGTATTCCATATATGCTCCCGTGATATGTCCAGTCATTGAGAGCGGCTGGCTCAAATTGAGCAAAATATGAACTGTTGAATTCATCACTCATGTTGATGAGCGATCCAGAAGCCCATAGAACAGCTGCATCGTCGCTTGTATCTCTATATACATTTGGCGCTTTGCCAGCATGGGCGGCTGTCAGATACGTGGAGGCTGACCCAACATTCACAGCAGTATCAATTGATAGCGTTATATTTGGATATTTTGCCTCGAATGCCTTAACCGCTTGATCGAAGACCTGCGTTTCTCCACCGGCGCTCTGAGAGCTCCATATAGTTATTGTGTGTGCGGCCTTGTTCGAATAATATGCCTCAACACTTACTGTTGCGACTACAACTATTATAACGACAGCAACCACAGCCCACACAAGCTTTCGGTTCTTCTTACCAGCTGAAGGTGGCCTATAACCACCGCCTGAAGGGGGCTGATAGCTAGTACCCTTGTTATTGTTACCATCATTACTACTGTCCATAGTGTATAATCAAAAATAGATTATTTAACTTTTTGCTCAATGAAATATATGCGTTAAAAATACATTATTGTATCTGTGATAAAATAAGCAGCTATAAATTCAACACAAAGAAAATGCGGAATTTCTGAGAAATATTTATATGATAGAATGAAGAACCAAGATAAAATATTACAAAAAATAGTAAATATTTAATTTACTGATGATCGTAGGCTTCCATGACGTATTCGGCGAACTGGTCGTCTGGATAAGCTCCAATGAAGGTGACATCATTGTTTATAACTATGTGAGGAACGCTTGAAACCCCAACCTCCTCAGCTTCATTCTCGAATTCAAGGGCCTCGATCATTTCGCCCTTTATGTTCGGATTCAGAAGCGCGAATTTATGCGCCGTTCCAACTGCCCTTGGGCAATACGGACATGTAGGCGTAACGTATACCTTTATCGTTATGGGTTTGTCTATCTTTGATATGAGCTCTGCTGCCTTGGATGAGACATCTGCCTCTCCTATGGATACGTTCTTCAGATCCTCTATGAGCGAGCCAAATTCATAGCCAGACGGGAGACCATAATACACTATTCTTCCGTCCTCAACACCAGCCTTGGAAACTATAGTGGCTGGATACTTCTCCACACCGTATTTTTTCACCATTTCCTTATCTTCATCGAAGTTGTAAACCTTCAGGTGAATCTTTGGGTTGATCTCAGAAACTTCAGTGGCGAGCTGGACGGTCTCCTTGCAATATCTGCAGTTCTCATCATTTGAAGTGAAAACCACAAGATCAACATCATTTTTCAGATACTTGTCAAACTCTCCCTTTAGGTATTCCCTGTCTTCCTTTCTTATCAGATTTGCCATGGATAGGCATTTTTTTATTATATTTAAATTTTGCTACACAGATCTGTTTATCGTAATACACTAAACTGTTTAAAGTATGAAGGCATACTCTCTACCGTGACCGAAAAGATATATTATGACAACATGTACCTGAAGGAATTCGATGCAGAAATAGTTTCTGTGGATTCTAACAGGCTGATTTTGAACCGCACAGCATTCTATCCAACAGGAGGGGGTCAGCCCAATGACGTTGGCGTAATTCTAAAGGGAGATGCGAGATACAGAGTGATAGATGTGCAGAAGCAGGGAGATGATGTGGTCCATATTCTGGAAAACGCTGATGGATTGCAACCCGGCGATAGTATACATGGTGTCATAGACTGGCAGAGAAGATATGCGCATATGAGATACCATACGGCCATACACATACTGGATGGCATAGTTTCTGCAAAGCACAACTCCGAAGCCCTGCTCACAGGTGGCCAGATATATGAAGACAGATCACGAATAGATATGAACATAGAGAACTTCACCAAGGAATTCGTCGATCAGATCATAGAAGAGGCCAATGAGTTCATAGCCGAAGGCCATCGTGTCTACGCGGAGAACATAAGCAGGGAGGAAGCGTTGAAAAGGCCAAATCTGGCAAGAACAGAGCCTGGAAGAAAACTGATAGAATCATTGCCAGTTGTGAGGATAATAGTCATTGAAGGCCTTGACGAACAATCAGACGGCGGAACGCATGTTGCAAATACAAAGGAGGTTGGTCGCATAATACTGAGAAAGATAGAGAATAAGGGGAGAAAAAACAAACGCATAGAATTTGAACTTTCACCTGCATAATGAACTTCATATAAAATTTGCGTTTGTTTCTTTAAATTATAGGTTTTTATATTCATATATTTTGATTATTTATATTTAATAATTTAAGCGGATCATGCAATAAATCTGTGGCCCACATAGAAAAATCTGGGATTGCTTTACATACACGCTATAAATACCGTCTCAGATATTTATATATACCATTTTTTCGTAGAATCATTATGCTCTCGCTGAACGAAACAGGACTCAACAAAAATGCATTGAGATGGATAGAATCTATCAAAAAGTTCACGGATCCTGAGAATGTTGTGGTCTGTGATGGGTCAAGAGAAGAATTCGCCCAGATAGCGGATGAAATGGTTAGATCTGGAGAATTCATAGAGCTAAACAAGGATCACTATCCCAATTCATTCATTTACAGAAGTGATAGGACAGATGTAGCCAGAAGCGAGGAACGTACCTTCATTGCCGCTCTGGACAGAAAGATGGTTGGAAATCTCAACAATTATATGTCGCTGGAACAGGTAGGCGATGTGTGGAACAGGTTTTTCAGGAATGCCTATCGCGGAAAGACGATGTACGTAATACCATATGCACTTGGCCCACTAGATTCAAGGTTCACAGACTATGGCATAGAGATCACGGACAGCAAATATGTCGTCCTCAATCTGCACTACATAACCAGGATGGGGAAGCAGATCATGCAGAGAATCCCTGATCGATTTGTAAAAGGAGTGCATGCAACCGGAACCCTCGATCCGAACAATAAGTACATAATACATCTTCCCTGGGACAAGCCTGAAGGTGTTGATGCTGATATACTCAGTGTCAACACAAACTATGGCGGAAATGCGCTGCTAAGCAAAAAATGCCATGCACTAAGGATAGCCTCAGTGAAGGCCAGATCTGAAGGTTGGCTGGCAGAGCACATGCTGTTGCTTGAGGTGGAGGATCCGAAGGGCAGAAGGATCTATATCACCGGGGCATTTCCCAGTGCAAGTGGAAAGACAAACCTTTCCATGATCAATCCGCCAAAGCATTATGCAGAGGCTGGCTGGAAGACAAGGCTCCTCAGCGATGATATATCCTGGTTGAAGATAGAGGATGGCAAACTGCATGCGACCAATCCTGAGAACGGATTCTTTGCAGTTGTACCTGGTACTAACCACAGGACAAACAGGAATGCAATGCTGACGCTGACTAAGAACACCATATTCACAAACACAGGCCTGACGAAGACCGGCGAACCGTGGTGGGAAGGGCTTGATCCTGTCGATGACGAATTGTACGACTGGAAAGGCATCCTCAGAAAACCCAATGGAGAACCAATAGCGCATCCAAACTCCAGATTCACCTCACCTCTGGCAAATTATCCATTCCTATCAGAAAGGATAAACGATCCGGATGGCGTTCCAGTTTCTGCCATACTGTTCGGTGGAAGACGTGCGTCCCTTATCCCACTAGTGTATGAGGCGTTCAACTGGAATCACGGCGTGTTTATGGGCGCCACAATGGGTGTGGAGAAAACCGCTGCATCCGAGGGTAAGATCGGCGAGCTAAGGAGAGATCCCATGGCCATGAGACCTTTCTGCGGATACAACATAGCGGATTACTTTAAGCACTGGATAGAGATGGGGCAGAAGCTTAGGTACAAACCCAAAATATTCTACGTCAACTGGTTCAGGAGAAGGGCTGATGGTTCCTTCATATGGCCAGGTTTCTCTGAGAATTTCAGGGTCATAGAGTGGATCATATACCGTCTGGATCACAACGATAATGCCGTTGAGACGCCCATAGGATACATACCTGAGAAGATCAATCTGGAGGGGCTTAACCTCTCAACGCATGATCTCGAGGAACTGTTCAGGATAGACAGAGAGGGATGGAGAGAGGAGATGAAAAACATCGATGAATATTTCAGTCACATAGGTGGAATACCTGAGGATCTTATGAGGGAGTTCGAGATGGAGAAGAGGAGGCTATCCTAAGATTCAGGCACATTTTCCATGAACAGGAATTCTTTTATATCCTCAGGTTTATTTTTGAGGCTGGCGTTTAACTGCCGCATGATCTTATCCCTGATTGAAAGATCAATCTCACCCTTCTTCTCCAGTCCTATCAGCACATCGCCTATGGCCACCTGATATCCATAGTAAATGTTCACTGGCACGGAAGTCTTAGATCTGATCATATGCTGATAAAAGTCTCCTGCCAGCATCGTCCCACCCAGAACTGAGTATCTGCCTGAACTGCCAAGCACCTTTGATTTGGAGTTCATCACCTCAGAGATATAGGAGGAGCTCTCCTCAAATATGGAAATGGCGTATTTATTCCCGGATCTGGCCATGGCAGATATGCGCGGTGCCAGTGCTGCAACAACGCGTTTAGCTATCCTTTCCTTGGAGATTGCATACACAACCTCATAGAGGTCCATGCCGAAGTAGTTCATCACCATGTCCCTGAATCCAGTTTCGGATATCCCATCATATTCGCGTTCGGCAAGCAGTATCGCTTGCTTGGCCATCCAGCTTGCAGATCCCTCATCGCCTATTACCCATCCCCATCCGCCGAAGCGCTTTGGTTCGCTTCCCTTCTTAAGAAATCCGACGCTGCCTGTTCCGGGTGCAAATACAACGCCGTCTTCATTCAGATTGGCGAATTTATAGGCTCCTAGGCCATCCGATACTACATCAGCCTTTCCGACGATGGATCTTACGATATCCTTACCGAGTTCAGTGGCTTCTTTGCTGTCACCAATACCTGCCAGGCCGAAGACCTTCGTATCGATGCTCCTCATGTCCACACCGGCTTCGGAGCATGCTTTCTTAACCGCATCTGATATATTTGCAGTTGCGGTTTCCCTCGGGGCATTCGTGAAGTTGGAAGGCCCTGATATCCCCACACCGGCTATCGACTCGCTTCTCTCATCAAAAACAATCGCAAGCGTCTTCGTTGAACCACCATCAACGCCAAGGATCATCATCTCTTCCTCCATCTTGACAGAAGATCCGTTATTTCTTTCTTCGTAAATAACAGTGAGAAATATAACGCCTCTTCCTCCATGGCACGATCAATCGGAAGATCCAGTGAGGCATTGACAAGCCTCTTTATATACTGAAGGGTGATCTGCGGCTTCCCGGCTATATCCTCCACTATCGATCTGGCCTGATTCTCATCCTCCACAACTTCATCTACAAGGCCCATAGCCTTGGCCTCCATTGCGCTCATCTTCCTGCCGGTCATGGCCATGTACATCGCTCTGCCAGCACCCACTATCCTGGGCAGGATAACGTTTCCGCCTGCACCGGCATTTATTCCTATGGATATCTCTGGCTGCCCTATGACTGCGTCCTTCAGAGCAATTCTTATGTCAGCCGATTCGGCTATTTCTAGCCCACCTCCCAGCGAATAACCCTTCAGTATGGCTATTACTGGCTTCGGAAGATCACGGATCTTTCTTGAGACTCTGTTCATGGCCATTCTGAATTCATAGGCCGACGCGCTGTCAAAAGAGGCAAGCATATTTATATCGGCACCCGCAGAGAAATCCTTTCCCTCGCCGGATATCACAACAGCTCGAATGCTATCGTCTGAGGCGGAGTCATCCAGGGCCTTTTCAAGATCAGAGACCGTCTCCAGGTCTATGGCATTCTTTCTATCTGGCCTGTTGAAATAAACGTATAACACGGATCCGACAGAGTTTCTGATTATTGGCATCTGTATCGATGAAATGAAGGCTTGGATCTATTTTTATCTTCCTCAGAACAGCCCCATATTTAACCCGCATTGCCTGCGTGATCCATGGATTACGATACACTGAAGATTGCATTAGAAGCGCTTGCGCCGCATTGAATGTTGAAGTGTTTTGAGTGCCCTCAAATTTTTAATAGGAATAGACATACCTGTGCGTTATGAAAATAATCGGCCTACGATCATCTGCGGGTCTTGCAGAAAAAGTTGCAGATCAGCTTCACAGCGAACTTGTCACGCCTGATGAGAGGCGGTTTCCGGACGGAGAACTGTACCTGCGCTATGATACCGATATGAGCGGGGAGGATGTCTTCATCATAGGCAACACACATACGGATGGGGAGATCATGGAGATGATCCTGACCCTGTCTGCGGTGAGAGATTACGCGGTCAAGAGCGTGAACATAATAGCGCCTTATTACGGATATGCCAGACAGCACCAGAGATACCGGCGTGGGGAGCCAATATCATCCCAAATACTCACGGAGATATTTGCCATGTACAGCAGAAGCATAGCCACAGTTGATATACATGACGAGCAGACTCTGGGTTATTCCAAGGTGAAATTTACCAATCTGCACGCGGATAGATCCATCATAGATTTTTACAGGAACGTTGATATAGATTATATAGTCTCACCAGACGACGGCGGTCTGGAGAGGGTGAAGCATGTCGCTGAATCCCTTGGAAAGAAGTATTTCTATATCGAGAAGAAAAGAATAGATGACAGGACTGTTGAGATGAAGGCTCCTGACATAGATATTAGGGGAAAGAAGATTCTGATCCTGGACGATATAATATCAACAGGTGGAACGATCGCCAAATCATCATCCATCTTAAGGCAGAAGGGTGCATCCAGAATATATGTATCCGCAATACACGGCCTCTTCGTCAACAGCAGCGAGTCGAAGATCCTGGAGAATGCCGATGAGATACATGTGACAGATACGGTATCCGGAAAGTTCTCAGACATATCTGTTTATCAGGTAGTTAGCGATTACATAAATGGTCTATATGCCTGAGCTCAGAATATGCCACGGCCCGTATCGAGGCAAGGAATGTCCGGTCTGCGGAAAACCCGGAAAGATACTGATGAATGAGAGAGAAGTGGATGAGGTAAGCAGAACCCTTGCCGCCATACTTAGGCATGATCCGGAAAGATATCATATAAGGCTGGACAGCCATGGCTATGCAAGGATATCCAGTATAGTCAGCGTGCTCAGGAAATTCAAGGGCATGCGATGGATAACCTTCGATCACATAGTCGATCTTGCGGAAACCGATCCAAAGGGAAGGTATCAGGTTTCAGGCGTACTCATAAGGGCGGTGTATGGACACACCATACCCGTCGATCTGAGCGACCTCCCAGAAGATAATATTCCGGATACGCTTTATTATCAGTCATCAGCTGCCGAAGCCCCCCTGGTCAAGGAAGCCGGCATATATCCATCAGACAAGAGTTGGATCCATCTTTCCGGCACGTACAGGAGATCCTACGTATCCGGGCTCTACCACATAGATGACCCGTTCATTCTGAAGATCGATGCCAGGGCCATGATCGAGGACGGCCATGACATATACAGATCCAACGATGACATCTATCTAACGAGGGAGATCCCACCTGAATACATAAGCGACGCGGAAAAGGAAGAGGTAACGCTGACCGAAGAGGAAAAAGAAGATATAAACAGGGTAAGAAATAAAAATAACAACAGGAATTAGTTTTATGGCTTTTTCATCCTGTTGATTATCTCTTCTCCAAATTCAGAACATTTGAGTGCCTTTACATTAAGAAGCCTTGCTATGTCCTGCGTCAGCTTCTGATCCCTGTATGTCTGCATGATCGCTTCATCCAGTATGCTTGCGGCTTCGTTCCATCCCAGATGCTGCAGCATCATCTCTCCTGAGAGTATGAGCGATGTCGGGTTTGCCACGTCCATGCCGGCATACTTCGGCGCAGTACCATGAACAGCCTCGAATATCGCATAGTGATCGCCTATGTTTGCACCCGGCGCTATTCCGATACCACCAACCTGCGCAGCCAGCGCATCCGACAGATAGTCCCCGTTCAGGTTTGGAGTGGCGATGACGTCATACTCCTGGGTCCTTGTCAGAACCTGCTGGAACATATTATCCGTTATACGATCCTTTATGACAATCTTGTTGGAATACTTCTCCGGATCCTGCAGATATTCGGCCTCAGTAACCGTGTAGTTGCCGAATTCTGTCTTTGCGACCTCGTAGCCCCACTCCTTGAATGCGCCCTCGGTGTACTTCATTATGTTTCCTTTATGAACAAGCGTAACGCTCTTCCTTTTGTTCGCGATAGCGTACTGTATGGCCTTTCTCACCAATCTTGTTGATTTGAACTTGCTAATGGGCTTTATACCTATACCAGTATCGCTAGTCAGGTTGATGTTGAACGTCGATGCCAGAAATTCCCTTACCTTTTTTGCACCGTCTGAATCGTATCTCCATTCTATTCCAGCGTACAGATCCTCAGTGTTTTCCCTGAACACAACCATGTTCATGTATTCCGGGTGCACCACGGGCGATGGAACGCCCGGGAAGTATCTCACCGGCCTTATATTGGCGTAGAGATCCAGATACTGCCTGAGAGTGACGTTTAGGCTCCTGAATCCCTCGCCTATCGGCGTTGTTAGCGGGCCCTTCAGAGATACAACACATTTCTTGAGGTCGTCGAGAGACGATTGCGGAAGCCTTTCACCTGTCTTGTCGTAGGCCTCGTCTCCTGCAAGTATCTTCTTCCACTCAATTGAACGCTTTCCCCCATAGGCAATCTCAAGAGCAGCGTTAAGAACATTTATTGTGGTCTTGGATATATCCGGTCCAATTCCATCTCCTTCGATATATCCTATCGTTACTCTGTCTGGAACCTGAAGGGTTCCATCTTCCTTTATCTGAATATATGCCATACATCTTGAATAGCACCAATCTAATTTATACTTATCATATAGCTACGAAATCGGTCGAAATACGTCAGAAATATTATCTGAAAACACTACCACATAACGATTTCCTATTGGAAAAGTATCTTGAATGCATCATAATAGTAATCCGCCTTTGGCTGCCCGTATGCCGTGGGCCTGTCTCCCATGGCATACACTATATCAGACACGTAATAGCCGGCAATGGCCCGCCAGAACGTCCTTCCCATGGGTATGAATGCCATTGGTTTCTTCTTATCCCTCCTCACATCAATGATGCGGTTCAGATCGGCTAGAAACTCCTGATCATCTGAATATGAACATGCCACCTTGACCATATCCACATCTGAATTCATCATTCTATCCAAAGCAGACATCATCGCAGCCGCATCTGATGTGTGATATGAACCTATTATCTTTGTCACACGCGACCTCTGCTCCAGCTTGTCGATCAGGCTCATATCAAGATCCACGGCCGGTGCCATCTTCTTTATTGCTGTCTCATAATATTTCAAAGCATCCTTTCCGCGATATGTGAAGATATAATCTATGTCCATTTCCCTCATTGCGGATATCAGCTCCTCTTCATCTGAAATTTCTCTCTCAGTGAACATGTCGAAGCGTATCTCATACAGGTTCTTGTCTGAGAGGATCTTCGTCTGAAGCTTATCCACGAATGTGTCTACATCCTCATAGAATACCGATGTCACAACAATCGGCATCGCGTTGCCAATCACAAATTTCCCTATATTGAGCTTATCTCCGCTGTAAAGAGGCACGTGGCATAATTACCATCATGGTTAAAAATTATTCACATACGGGCATATAGGTTATAAAACCTATGCTGACCGCCGTATTTGTTTTTAGATCTTCCCGTTTCTTATGAGGCTGTTTATGTGCTCAACATTGTTCCTGTAATTCTCTATCGCCATCTTTATGTTTATTTCTACCCATGACCAGGCCTTCACCAGATCTCCGGATCTGAGCCTATATTTCTTGACCTTCCCATCCTTTATTTCTTCAAGTATATCAAGATATTTCAGCTTGTTGAGGTGCCTGTAGAGTGTAGAACGGCTGGTATTTAGATATGCCATGAGTTCCTCGGGTGTCCAGTACCTGTCGCTTCGCATGAGGAAACACTCCTTGAAGAGCCTGAAGTAAACGGAGTTCTTTATTGAGTTCATGTCCGTTGATGGACTTATCCTTGGTATGTAGCCTATATCTGATAGAAAATAGGCTATGCTTCTGTCAAGATCTGATTCGTCTATTCTTGCTGGAACAGATGTTATTGAGATTTTAAACATCTCATGAATATAATCTGGGTGGTAAATAACATTTTTCTAAAGGGGAACTGCGTGTTATGCGGATCAGTTTATCATCATGGGCATGATTTTATAATGTTGCTTTGGAAAAATATGACACA
Source organism: Thermoplasma sp. (assembly GCF_023256435.1). Classification (GTDB taxonomy): domain Archaea; phylum Thermoplasmatota; class Thermoplasmata; order Thermoplasmatales; family Thermoplasmataceae; genus Thermoplasma. Next base: position 73,225 of record NZ_JAGDXM010000047.1, read on the forward strand.
TAATTATGGTCATCTGAAATTGGAAGCAAATGCACGCTATACTGAAAGAAATGAATGCGTTCATGCCTGTTAGTGAACTACCCCGTCCATAAGAGTGGGGCATCTCCACCTCACGATGAAGATTTCCTGCTTCTTCCAAGAAACTTACTATACACACCCTCAGAGAAGGGAATGTATAGCAGAGGTTTCCTGTCCACAGGCTCTAAGGGCAGTCCCGACCCCGCACGAAGAATATTCAGAGAAGCATTATAATCACGGTCTACAGTCCAACCACACTTGGGACATACAAAAACACGGTCAGCCAAAGTCAAGTCCTTCTTCACATAACCACATTTAGCACACGTCTTAGAAGTATTCCTCGGATCTACTTTCACTACCCTCCTACCAGCTCTTTCAGCCTTGTAGGAGAGATAGCTCATGAACTTAGAAAGGTTGGAGTGAAGAATATGCTTTCTCAAAGTTTTACTTTCACTACCCTCAACCATTTCCTTCACGCTAAGGTCTTCCACGTAGATCTCATCATACTGTTCTACGAACCACGAAGTTACCTTGTGAATATAATCACTCATCAAGTTCTTCACATGTTCGTGAAGCTTAGCTAGTTTTTCCCTGACCTTCTCGTAGTTTCTAGATCCCTTCTTCTTTCTAGATAATGATTGTTGCAAAATCTTCGTCTTCCTCTCTACCTTATCAAAAACCTTAGGGTTCTCTATCACTACACCATCGGAGGTAGTTACTAGTTTCTCCACTCCTAAGTCTATTCCAACTACTTTCTCAGTTTTCTCAAGAGGTTTCTTTTCGACCTCAGCTTGAAATATCGCATACCAACCAGTTGAACTCTTCTTTATTATTACTCCTTTTACCTCGCCTTCTAACGGTCTATGGAAGAGTACTTTTATCTCCCCTATCTTTGAGAGGGTCAGTTTATCCCCAACTACCTTGAAACCGGATTGATTATAGTTGATGACCTTCATGATCTTCTTGTACCTAAGTTTCCCAACTTTCTTCCTTTTCTTCTTCTGTTCGTGAAGAGCATTGATGTTGTACCATAATTGGTTGTTCACCATTTGGAGAGCTTTGGAGTAAACTAGTTCCTTCCCTTCTATTTTCAAGTCTTTCAACATGTTTTGAGTGTCCTTGGGTGTTATCTTTTTCCCTTCTTTCCTCGCCTTATTTATTGTGTCTAATAATGAGTTGTATGCTTTAGCCTCAACCTGCATCGCTCTGAGGAGTTTTTCCTCTACCTCTCTCGTTGGGTAGATCCTATACTTGAATGATAGTTGGATCTTGTCACTCTTCTCCTTGGCTCTCCACATATTTTTTCAGTACCTCCAGTGTTACTTGTCCGCTCGTTGCTAGGAAATAAGAAGGAGACCAGAAATGTCCTTTCCACAGTTTTCCCTTTACTTGTGGGAACCTTCTCTGTATTTCTCTAGACGTGATGGTCTTGATCGCGTTCACGTATCTGGGTATATTCAAGGTTGGTTTTGCTTTGAATAGCATGTGGAAGTGATCCTTATCTGCTCCTATATCTATGATTTCAACTTCAAATGTTTTGCTTATTTCCTGAATTTGTTCCTTCAAGAAATTGATAATATCCTCATTGTCGAACACCTTTCTGCGGTACTTCACCACCTGGACATAGTGGTAATAAAGAGCGTAAACTGAATGGGATCCTTTGTCCAATCTGTACCGCATAGTTATATCTAATTTTTGATAACTATAAAAATGTTTATATAAGGGGGCTATCCATCCCCTCCCTCACGGAAGGGGACTTTCGCCCCCTTAATCCCCTACTAAGTTAAAAAAAGAATGGATCAGATGCGGACTGGAGTAAGCCTATAGAGCAGTATGGACTCGAAATCAAATTTCATCTCCTTTACTATCATATAGGCATAGCCATGTTCGCTGAAGATGCGATCGTTGTCCGTGAGATCGGTTAAAACAAGGTAGATCTGACCCTTATCTGTGAGATGATATCTGGCCTGAGTCAGAAACCTCTTTACGATACCCATATCTTCACCTCCGCTCCATGAGATGTCCTCCTCCTCAACTGGAAGATACGGAGCATTGAAAAGCACAGTATCGAAATATCCGATCACGCTTGAAAACAGATCTGAACGATATGCATTGAGATTCAACCCATTCCTTCTGGCATTTTTCCTGGCACATTCAACCGCGAGTTCGTTGATATCCACGGCCTGTATATCGCAGCCCTTTTTGAGAAAATAGATGGATACTATCCCAGTACCACAACCTATCTCTATTGACCTGCCAGAACATGTGGCGTTTTCTATAAGAAGAAATGTATCATCCGATGGCGGATACACGCCATCGCATTTCTCTACCTTCAAACCGTTAAATTCGAGTATCATGATCACGTGATTCTGAAGATATATCCCATCTCACGAAGGGATCCGAGTATTCTGTTCAGATGGTCCTGACCCCTGACGTTGACGGAGAAGATCACGCTCTGGAATCCCGGCGGCGTCTCCTTCCTCAGATTGTCCACTTCGGCATGGTAGATATTGCCTCCGTTCTTTGCTATAGCTTCGGCAATCCTGTACAGGTTGCCTGGCCTGTCAGGTATTGTGCACTCTATGCGTACAAGCTGGCCAAGGTTCTCCAACTCTTTGTATATGATCTTGGACATGAGCAGGGGATTTATGTTCCCTCCTGATACAACGATGGCAACCTTCCTTCCCTTCACGTCTATGCTGCCCTCCATTATTGCAGCAAGACCAACTGCTCCAGACGGTTCTGCGACTATCTTCATCCTCTCAAATAGTTTGTAAATGGCCTTGGATACGCCCTCTTCTGTGACCGTAACTATGTCGTCAACGTATTTGCTCGCTATGGAATAGGTCAGATCTCCGGGATACTTCACAGATATGCCATCACATATGCTCACACCGCTTGTGTGGGCTATGATCTTTCCCTCCTTCAGAGAGGCCTTCATAGAATCAGAGAGTTCAGATTCTATACCTATTATGCGGATGTTTGGGTTATGATGCTTTGCGGCTATGGCGATGCCAGAGATCAGGCCGCCACCTCCCACAGGCACCAGTATGGTGTCTATGTCCGGTTTATCCTCAAGGATCTCCAAGCCAATTGTACCCTGCCCTGATATAACCCATCTATCGTTGAATGCTTCGATGAAAAGGCGGTTCTCCTGAACGGCCAGCTGGTCAGCGTATCTGTGCGCCTCGTCGTAATCCAAACCATGCAGAACAACCTCAGCACCGTAATCAGCAACCGCGTTTACCTTCTGCGGTATCGTGTATTCAGGCATCACTATCTTCGCATTTATGCCGTTAACCTTGGCCGCATATGCAACTCCCTGCGCATGATTTCCGGCGCTTGCAGTTATGACGCCTCTCTTACGATCCTCGTCGTTAAGTTTCGAAAATCTGAACAATGCACCTCTCGACTTGAATGAACCCGTCTTCTGGAAATTCTCCAGTTTGAAATACAGTTCGGATCCATACTCATTGCCCAGCGTCGTGGACCTTATAAGCGGCGTTCTGTTGATAAGGCCTTTAAGATAGGTCTTTGCAGAAAGGATATCTTCGTACGAAGGTATCTCCTTGCTGTCCATGGAGGTGAATCGCTGCTTCGATTATAAATTATGGTCAGAAGGAATTTTTGATTTTATGAATAAAAATATGGGATCAGGAGGCCAGTATCTTTTTGAGAGAGTACTGCAGTATTCCTCCGCTGCGTATGTAATCTGCCTCCGCAGGTGTGTCTACCCTCAGCCTCACGTCTATCGTGTGCCTCTCACCATTCTTGTCCGTGTATGTCATTCTGGCCTTTGATCCTGGCTCTATGTCCTCTATGTCGACGTCTATCGTCTTTGTATAATCAATATCCTGCGGGTTGAAACCGTCATACTCTATGGGTATGACACCCATACCTACAAGGTTGCTGCGGTGGATTCTCTCATAGCTCTTTGCGATCACTGCCTTCACGCCAAGCAGATAAGTTCCCTTGGCAGCCCAGTCTCTGGAGCTTCCAGTTCCGTATTCCTTTCCAGCAAGTACGACAACCGGAATGCCCCTTTCCTTGTACTTCATCGCGGCATCGTACACAGACATCTCCTTGTTTTCCGGTATGAATATGGTGTATCCCCCCTCTCTGTTCACCATAAGATTCTTTATCCTCACATTTGCGAATGTACCGCGCATCATCACCTCATGGTTTCCGCGCCTTGAACCGTATGAGTTGAAGTCCTCCGGTTTGACTCCGTTCTCCATTAGGTACTTCGCAGCCGGACTGTCCTTGGATATTGACCCAGCAGGCGATATGTGATCGGTGGTTATGGAATCCCCGAGTACCAGAAGCGGATATGCGCCCTTTATCCTGAAATCCTTGAATTCCTGGTCAAGCCTGAAATTCTCAAAGAATGGTGGATTTCTTATATATGTGCTCTTGGGATCCCATGCATAGGTTGGTGATGACGGAGCATCTATCTTCTCCCATCTTTCATTCGTTATGTTTCCATACCTTCTTTCGAACATATCCTTCTTTACATATTTATTGACCGCTTCATTGATCTCGTCGTTTGTGGGCCATATGTCCTTGAGATAGATCTTCTTTCCATTCACCACGCCTATAGGATCTTTGTTCAGATTTATGGTTATATTCCCCGCCAGAGCATAGGCAACGACAAGCGGCGGTGACATCAGATAGTTGGCCTTCACATCCTTGTGTATTCTTGCCTCAAAGTTTCTGTTTCCGGATAAAACGGATACTACATTCAGATTGTTGCTCACTATGGCATTGTCAAGATCTGGATCGAGCGGACCGCTGTTTCCAATGCAGGTCGTGCATCCGTAGCCGACCACATAGAAACCGAGTTTTTCAAGGTAGGAGATGAGACCTGACTCGGTTAGATAGTCTGTCACAACACGAGATCCAGGCGCCAAGCTGGTCTTCACCTTAGGATTGACAGAGAGGCCCGCTTCCACCGCTTTCTTTGCAAGAAGCCCAGCGGCTATCATGACGTACGGGTTGCTCGTGTTTGTGCAGCTTGTTATAGCCGCTATAACTATATCGCCATCGGAGAGCTCTAGATCCTTTCCCTTCATCTTTAGAGGTACTTTGCGCAGAGATACAAGGCGGTTGCTTCCGTTTTGATCCAGAGTCGAAAGAAAGCTCTGTGAGACCTGATCCAGATCAAGCCTCTGCTGGGGAAGCTTTGGACCGGCCACACTTGGCTTCACAGTTGAGAGATCAAGATCTATGACCCTCGTGTATTTTGGTTCACTGCCCTCTCCGAATAGCCCCTGGGCTTCAAGGTATTTTCTTATCAGATCTATGTGTTCCTTTGATCTACCTGTAGTTTCCAGATACTGCAATGTCTGTTCGTCTATGGGGAACAGCGCACAAGTGGCCCCGTACTCCGGGCACATGTTTGATATTGTGGCCCTCTCAGGTACAGATAGATATTTCACCGACGGACCGAAAAACTCGACGAATTTGTCTACCACGTTGACCTTCCTGAGCATCTCTGTAACCGTTAGTACCACATCAGTTGCGGTGACGCCTGGTTGCATCTTCCCCTTTATCCGGACGCCTATAACTTCAGGCAGCGATATGGTGATGGGCTGCCCAAGTAGGGCTGCTTCCGCTTCTATACCGCCCACGCCCCAACCGAGTACGCCTATGCCGTTTATCATTGTGGTGTGGGAATCGGTTCCGACAAGAGAGTCAAAGTAGGCATAGTCCTTTCCGTCCTTCTTGCTTTCGAATACGACCTCGGCTAGATATTCAAGGTTAACCTGATGTATTATGCCGGTACCCGGCGGTATAACCTTGAAGTTCTTGAAAGCATTCTGAGCCCATTTGAGGAATCTGTACCTCTCCATATTCCTCTCAAATTCCAGCTCCTCATTCTTCTCCAGTGCAAAGGTCTCTCCGTAATAATCAACCTGTACTGAATGATCTATGACGAGATCAACCCTTACCTGAGGATTTATCAGTTCTGGATCCTTGCCGAGATTCTTCACCGTGTCCCTCATGGAGGCAAGATCAACCACCGCCGGTACGCCGGTGAAGTCCTGCATTACAACACGTGATACCTTGAATCTTATCTCTGTATCAGCCACATTTTCAGGATTCCAGTTCAATACGGCGTTAATATCACTCTCAGAGATTGCCCTTCCATCAAGATTTCTTACCATCGATTCCAGAATTATTCTAAGGGATCTTGGAAGGTTGCTGATCTTCTCCCCGAAGATCTTCTTCAGCGGATAATAGTAAACCTTTCTTCCATTTAGTTCGAAGGAATCTGCTTTTATTTCGACCATATTCAGATATAGCTAGATCAGATTATACCTTTTCGTTTGATATTATTGATACATCTGCGATTGCCAGCCATGGTGAACTGCTCATCAGCTGAATATTCTCACCGTTATTTCAGCGAAGAAATATTTGCATGTACGCACATATTCCGCACAAGCCCTGTATCGTGATATCCACAGGCGTAATTCGTATTTAATCAATCTCACTCAAGCACCACGCCGCCTGCTTTTTTGTGGATGATACAGAGAAGAAATCGGAATGATAATTTATGGATCTTTCCAGGGGAAGACCGTGTATTCTTTCACTGAAGCTATTGAGGTCTACAGCTTCCCAAAAATCCATGACAAAGGCTTTGGCATAAATGATCGTTTATTTATAAAATTTAATATTTCTTATTTTTTATTTCTATAAGATCTGGAATGTTCTATCGATCTCATCAAGAATATGCCTGCCAGCAGTATGATTTCATAGTAGATGAAGTAGAGTATTGTTGCAAATAACACGCTGTCAGCAAGCCAGGTATTCAGCGGTGCATTTATTGGCCCTGGCGCCGTTAGGCTGTAGTTTGCAAACGTGAATGTATAGTTGTATATGCCCAGCGGCAGCGAACCTGATGGCGCGACATAGTAAACTATCATCTGATTTCCAGAGGTGTAGTTCTTCAGCTGCGTGGTTATGTTTGCGCTGTAAGCTGAGGATGCTATGTGCAGACTGAAATTGAGCGTTTTCAGATCCTTATAGTTGTCTAGAGCCAGGGAAAAGTTGTATGCAGGGAAGTTACCTGAAAATGGCCTGACATTTGCAGTAGCGGTTATACTTCCGTATGAGGCGGAAACTGGATGATCGGTCGAGTAGTAAACCTGTGATTCCGCGGATGATATCAACAATGCAGCTATGAAAACTATGACTACACCGTAAATCAACCTCTTTTTTAATCCATAGAGACCAAGATAATGCATTAAAATCAGAATTACGATTGGAACCAGAAATACGAGAAGAAACAGACTTTCAAAATAAGAAACGAAGTATCCCAGACCATAGGCCAGGAGAGCCGTAATTATCAGTATGAACACAGAATTGTACTTTCTGATGTTTGCATTTACTGGCATGATGCGGGGATTACCGCAAATGTGATATTTAAATTTGAGCACATGTATCCCGATGGGCTACTCCTCAGCTGAATCTTCGCATCGTCATTTCAGCGAAGAGACTTACGCCTGTATTGGTATATTCCGTACATGCTCTGCATCATAATGTCCTTAGGCGCGTTTTCAGGTGGCGTCTGCCCCATTCTTATCGATCGTACGTACTTTATATAAAATTTTATTATCGATGGAAGTCTGTGTATTCCCTGCTCGAAATAAGAATTTTTACTGATCCTGGAAATCCCTAGCCTTTCAATATTTTAGAGCTTTTACGAATTATGTTTCTTTCCATAAGGACGATGCATCAGGATCGTCAGATGGAGAATTCTTCCCTATCTGACAGAATCAGATCCATGGCAAGCTCTGCTATATCCGTTCCGTACAATCCTATCCTGGATATCTCCTCGGCTATTGAACTCAGAACCGAATCATAACTCAATTCACTCAGCAGCTCATATTTTCTCTGGGTTATTTCGGCCTTTCTGTTTATTATTCCATCTATTTCATTGAAATTCCTCGAATAGAATGTTTCCATGGCCTTCTTGTATACATCGTTTGAATAGGTTAGATTGTCAATCATTTTCTCCCTCCCCTTTATGCCTTTTTTGTGCTTTATGGCCTGGCAGATGTTGACAGCATGATCAGCTATCCTTTCGAGAATCCTGGAAAGGACGAGTATGTAGATATTCGAACGTTCGTCCCTGCATCTTATTTTAACCTCACGGTATATGTACCACTGGTATCTATCTACCTCATCATCTCTGAGCACTATGTTTTCAATCAGATCGTCGTCTTCGTCATGTATTGCTTTGATCGTGTCCTCTATCATGGTGGAAACATTGAGCGACATTCTCCTTATTGCCTTCTCTAGAGAAAATGTGTTTGCGTTCAATACGTTCTGAAGAACTATGCTTTTTGACGTTTCCTCAATTACTTCGATACCCATGACAACCTTAGCAAACCGCTTTATGTCGTCTCTCATCTCTGGTGTCATCTTATCTTTGGATACAACAAGCAGAGTATCAAATCCGGAGATGTACATCGATGTCAGAAGCCTCTGCAGTGGCTTACCGGTGTATGAGGCCGGCAGCGTTATCTTCTTTGTTACCTCTGATTCCTCATTATTTGCTGGTTCCACCAGCAGTTCGGTTCCCTGATCTGTTATAGAAACTTCGCTTCCCTTGTTTATATTGTTGCGCTTAACCCACTCGGGCGGAAGTGATATTATAAAAGTGGAACCCCCAGTGACCTGAACCTTTCTCGTGACATGTTCCATAAATATTTATTATATATATGGATAAAAACCTTTTCATATCTGTATATATAAATTTACAAAAGCAATATACTGGTGATTTCACTTCGTTCTATTGGAAAACTATATATCGATTTTTCCGATGACATTCTGTGATATTATGGCAGATATGCAGGCTATCATGAAGGCTCAGGCTGAACTTGCCTATATCAATGAAAGGCTTCAGCAGATACATCAGAACAGGCCTCAACAGGGATTCGATAAACACGAATATGAGGTATTGATGCAGAGAAAGGCACAGCTTTTGGCTCTGCTCAACAGAAGAGAGTAAATCTGACCTAATATCTCTGACTATTGAAAAACGTCTGATCGATCCTATAGTAAGGATCAGGTTTCAGGATCTTTTAAAAAGAGAAGTTGGGGGTTTGGGGGAGGCTGTAAATCTCAACAGCTTTAGCGATGAGATACACAGACTTCCCTCAATGTAGA
>NZ_JAGDXM010000046.1 GCF_023256435.1 Thermoplasma sp.
TAGCTTTAATAGTTAATAATATAACACATTAGTTATGCATAAAATTATTGGAACTATGTATAATATTTTCAGTCTTACCAAATCATGGGTACTGCGTGAAATATGAGTAAAGTTTCTTATACATAAGTTAAATTGACTTGTATGGGTACACAAATCTCTGGGACTATAGGGCCATTTGCTCAATCCCTGTCATCAATAGGTCCAATGCTGAACATAATCGGGCTTTTTTCAATAATAGCTTCAATAGATTACCGTTTCCTCTTTTACATAGTGCTTATAGCTTTTGCTCTTTCAGCACTGAACATTTATATGCCTTACAAAGCCTCAGGCATGATTCGTTCCAACGGTGGTTATTATGCAATAACAGGCACCATCTCAGGAAAGACCACGGGGATAACCACAGCTTACCTGTATCTGATATACGGCTTCTCTACACTCCCTTCCATAACCCTTTTTCTTATGTCGTTCTCATCATTTTTCATAGACAATTTCTATCTGACTATGACCATACCTGTTCTCTACACTGCGCTAGCAATATACGTAATATCCAGAGGTGTCGGGAGATCAGTAGATGTGATGAAGATATTCGGTCTTGCAGAGATCGCATTCATAATTGCAGTGGATATTATTATGCTGGCGCATCGCACAGGATCCATCGTACCAATCAAGGAGGTGAATCTTGGCAGCGGAAGCCTATGGAGTGGGCTGCTGTTCGGCATGCTTATGTTTTCCGGTGCCGGATCTGCCTTCTTCATAACGGAAAACACCAGGGATGGCAAGAGAAAGGTTCCATATGGAATTCTCACGGCCTTTGCCATATCTGGATCGCTAATGGTACTGTCGGCTTACGCTGTACAGGTATTTCTAGGCGCGCGTATGATCTCATATTCAGTTAACCCCTATCTTATAATGGATTATATCCGATCCTCTGCGGGATCGTTCATATATGCTGCGTTCATTGTTTTTTCGCTTTCAAGCTCATTTAACCTCACCGTGGGCTATCTCAATTCATTTAGAAACGCCGTTGTGCGAATGTCTCTTGATGGAATCATAAACCTGAATATGAGGAGATTCTATGCAGCCATATTCATAATAAATATAGCGGTTTCATGGGCCCTATACCTATCGATGGGTGCATTCTATGGGTTTGTCATAATCAGCGGCATCGTATCCGCGATGTTCCTGACGGTGCATCTTATCACCACAGGATCCATCGCCAGAAGGATGGCTTCATCCAGGGCGGTGCTATCTATCACCATTCTTTCGGCCTCTTTCGTACTGCTCATGGTTACGCTTATGTATTCACTGGTGGCCGATATCGGATCCGATCCAGCGATAGGAATAATTTATGGTCTGCTTGTTGTTCTCACCCTGATCTTCGTATTCCTAATATACAGAAACGCCGCAAAGAGTACCGTCAAATTTGGAGTTGAGGAGTCATGATACCAGAGGATGTCATCGTTGGAAATTCCATAGAAAAACTCGATCTTTCCATAGATAATACCCTATTCGTTCTGCTTGCTGGAACCACAGAAGTTTCGCTACGCCCAGGACTAACCGCAGCAGGAGCATCTCCTGAAGCTACAAGGCTCACGCCTACTGTGGACTCCGAGATCGTGGGCGAAGGGAGGTGCCTGAGCATGTCGGAACCACCCATGACACCCGAGGGCATACCCACTCCGGCCATTGTGTCAAAGGCAATACTCACGCTTACTGGCCTTAAATACATTATAGTGAATGGGGGATTTTCCTTCAGGCCGAAGACGGATTACCTGGAGACGAATATAGTGCCATCAAAGGATCCATCAAAGGAGAGGGCCATAGTTGATGCCGAGAAGGTAATGGAATCCGGATACCGGCTTGGGAAGATCCTGGACGGAAAATACCGAAACATAATGGTCGGAGAAAGCTTTCCCGGTGGTACTACCACAGCTTACATAGTTCTGAGGGCCATGGGTATAAAAACAGATACCAGTAGTTCAATGCCAGTGGATCCGGAGTTGTTAAAGAAAGAATTGGCGGAGGAAAGCTTCAGAAGAAAGACCGTCGATTCCCCTCTAGATGCAGCCGTTGAATACGGCGATAATCTCATGATCTTCATGATAGGCATGTCAAGGGCTGTACGCAGTTCAAACCTCATACTGGCAGGTGGCACTCAGATGGCCAATGTTGCTGCACTGATAGAAAGAATCAACGGAAGATCAGAACCGATCATAGCGACTACTTCATGGGTTTACTCTCACAGGAGCAAGCTCTTCAGAGATCTTGGACTTGAAAGGCGTACCATAGTATCTGTGATGAATTTCGGTGAAATGAGGAACATTGGACTGCGATACTATGATCAGGGCCATGTCCGTGAAGGCGTAGGTATGGGCGGATTATATGCCGTGGCAAGGCTGGTAGGCTACACAAAGGAGGCCATAAACTCTTCAATTGACAGTTTTTACAGCAGTTTCCTCAAAACAGAATGAAAAATGAATACGTATTTGAGCGTCATGGCAAAACATAAGTCATGATGCCAAAACAAGATAGGTGGTAAGTGCATCTCTGTTCTCCTTGACATCATGAACTCTCAGTATTGACACTCTGTTTTCCGCCAAGTATATGCTTGTGCCGATAGTGCCGGCAAGCCTGTTTTCAACCTTCTGCCCCGTTATCATACCTATGAAGCTCTTTCTAGAGGTGCCGACAAGCAGTGGAAAACCTATGTTGAAGCTCTTTATGTTTCGAAGGATCTCCACGTTGCCCTTTATATCCTTCGCAAATCCTATGCCCGGATCAAGTATTATGCGATCGAAGCTCACATCGTTTTTCAAAAGTGCCTCTGTCCGATCTGCCAGAAATGCAGATACCTCGTATATTACATCATCGTATGTGGTCATGCTCTGCATGTTCTCCGGAGTCCCTCGCATATGCATGACTATGCAGTTCAGGCCGGAATCCTTAGCTATTTCGATCATCCTGCGGTCTGTGAAACCCGATATATCGTTTATGTAATTTATCTCGTATTTTGTCAGGCCGTCTATGACTGACGGATGTCTGGAATCTATCGATATTGGAATATCTGAATAATCCCTCACCATCTTCACGATGGGAATCAGCCTGTCAAGCTCCGTCGATGGATCGACTCCTTTGCTTCCTGGCCTTGTGCTCTCCGCCCCTATGTCGATTATATCCGGTTTCTCGTCTATCATCTTGAATACCAGATCGGAATGGCCAAGCACACGGCTTCCGGGATAGAATGAGTCCGGGGTTGCGTTGACGATGCCCATTATCTTTGGTATGGCCGGTTTTTCATCCAGGGCCTTGAATATGGCCGCAGAGGCATGGTCTTCATGACCCGGATTGATGGAATAGAATTCCATGAGGTCTCTGAGCAATTTCTGATCAGCCCACACCAGATATTTTTTCTTTCCGGATTCTGTGATCTCTTCATGATCAACCGGTGGGACTTTATCTGAATATATCTCAAACTGGAATTTATTGCCGGATCTCGCATACGATCCTCTACGCGGGATGATCAAACCATCCATATTCCATAATTGAACGATGTATCATATATCTTAGGTTTGATTATTTGGCAATCTGATCCACCCGCATAAAGCATCATGCCATATCTCATCTAGATCCATGAAATATACGCATGCGCATTTTTCATTGAGAGCAAAAAAGGTTGCGATAGATGATCCATGACGGATCAATAGTATAAAATCATTCCTTGAGTGCATTCTCCAGATCAGCTATAAGGTCTTCAGAATCCTCTATCCCTATGGAGAATCTGACAAGGTTATCGCTTATTCCCATTCTTTCCCTCTCCTCCTTCGAGAGCGATGAGTGTGAAGTCTCAGCCGGGAGAGTTATCAGGCTTTCCACCCCGCCAAGGCTGGCAGCCACCATCGGTATCTTGAGTTTTTTCAAGAATTTGTGGACATCCATACTCTTCCTTATCTCGAAGGATACCATCCCTCCGAAACCTGAAAGCACCTTTTTTCCGATATCAGTATCGGGATAATATACCCTTGAAATTGCATCGCTGTTCCTCAGAAATTTTGCTATCTCTGATCCATTCCTGTTGTGCTTCTCCATCCTCAGTCCCAGAGTCTTCAGGCCCCTCAATGCTAGATAAGCCTGAATAGGATCCGGGTTTGATCCGAAGGTCTTTCTTCTGATCACGATGTTGTTGAATATCTCCCTATCATTTGTGCCCACAACGCCCATCACTATATCGCTGTGGCCGCCTATGTATTTTGTGGCACTGTGTATAACCACATCTGCCCCAAGATCAAGCGGATGCTGGTTGTATGGCGAAGCAAATGTGGCATCCACTATTATGATGGGCTTTCTGGCATGATCCGATACGGATCTGATATCTGGCACCTTGAGCGTGGGATTTGTAACCGATTCCATATAGATGGCATCGTAAATTGACTGGTCGAAATCAAGTTCGTTCATCCTGTCCGTATCTATGTAATCAACCTTTATGCCCATATCGCCGAGTACCTTGTTGAAGAAATAGAGGGTCTGCCCATAGAGGTCGGATATGGAAAGTATCCTGCTCCCAGGGTGTAGCACACCTGCTATAACGGACGTTATCGCACCCATACCTGAGGAAAATGAGAGTGCATATTCACAACCCTCAACTGCAGCGTACTTATCTTCGAATGCCTGCGTAGTAGGGTTTCCCCATCTGGTGTATATGTATGGTTCATTTCTTGTATGATCTATGTAGGCACCTTCTACCGGATTTGGATAGATGAAGGTTGATGTTTCGAATATGGGTGTCGTTACATTTCCAAACTTTGGGTCTCTCAATTCTCCTGACTGAACAGCTCTCGTGTTGAAGCCTTTATACATATTGGATACCATGATTCTGCATGCCAATGTAGGATAACAACGTTTGTGATTCGAACTGAGACGGTGAATCACTGTGGTTCCATCTCATCCTTTGCAGAATGCCGTTTCTCTGTTCCGCTTCAGTACATTTATTATCATGTGGTATCTATCCACCTGAATGTTCATAGCTATTGAGGGCATAGACGGTGCCGGTAAAACAACGCTGGCGAACGGCATATATCAGCTGCTGTCGATGGAAGGTTACCAGGTTTACCTTACCAAGGAACCAACCGACGACATCGATAATTACCGAGGGGATGCCGTCGAACTCTTTCTGAAATTCACTTTAAACAGGTACAGTCATCAGTTTGATCTGATTGATCGCATTAACAGTGGCTACATCGTTGTGTGTGACAGATACATACGATCTTCCTATGCATATCAGTTTCAGGGAGTGAAGGAGTTCTTCGGTGATGAGGTTAAGGCGAGACTATGGATGGATGAGGTCTCTAAGATAATCAAGCTGAGGCCTGATGTGCACATATACGTGGACATAGACGTGGCCACGGCCATGCAGAGAGTCTCCAGAAGGGGAATAAGGAATCTCGGATTCGAGGATGAGGAAAAGCTGAGGCAGGTCCGAGACATTTACGAAAGCTTCCAGTGGGATATCAAGGTGGACGGGCATAAGGATAAAAAAGAAATGATCGAAGAGGCATTCAGCAGATTGAAGCCCAAGATAGCGAACCATCATAGAATTGATATTTAGCTGGCTTGCGGCACCCTTTTTCATGATATGAATTTAAGATTGCAGTCGGTATACCTTAAGTGACATCATGAAAAGTGTATGTGTGCTCGTATCAGGTACCGGAACTACACTGCAGGCAGTTATGGATGCGATCCAAGAGGGAAAACTGGATGCGAAAATATGCAAGGTGATAGCGGATAGGGATTGCATGGCCATAGAACGGGCAAAGACCGCTAACATCAAGACAGCCATCGTCAGGAGAGGTGTAAATTTTCATATCGATCTCCTAAGGGAGATGGAGGAGTCTGGAGCTGATCTCTTCCTGCTCGCCGGGTTTCTGAGCATATTGAGTCCTGAGGTTATCCAAAGGTTCAGAAACAGAATAATTAACACACATCCAAGCCTGCTTCCTTGCTTTGGCGGTAAGGGTTTCTACGGTAGAAAGGTTCATGAAGCGGTGATAAAGAGTGGCGCAAAGATATCAGGATGCACTGTACATTTTGTCACCGAGGATATAGACGGCGGCCCGATAATACTCCAGAGGGCGGTTCAGATAGATGATATCGATACGCCAGAATCACTTGAGAATAAAATACATGCTATAGAGCATTCTGCTGTCATACAGGCACTTCGCATAATAATGTCCGGTAATTACATCATTGATGGAAAACGTGTGATCTACCCATGAATGATCCCTCAGGGTGTTTCATGACGGCTGTCACCTTCAAATTTCATAGAGGATGAAGGATCAGATAGCTGCACGTCTAATGATGGGAATCATCTGTTAACCTGGAATATTTATGAATCAGAACGCTTTCCTTGATCCATTCTCCGTATTTCATCTCAGAATATCCATGATAAGCGATGGCTGGGAAATCTGAACATATCGGCGCTGAAACCTGCTTCATATATTCAGATGTAATCATCTTCAGAAAACAATAGGGTATCTATATATCCAAATTTACCATTTAAAAAATGGTGGGATCACTGTGATGAGAACGCATCTTCCTGAAAAATGATGAAAGACGGGCAGGCTGAGTGATCTCACTCATTATCATAGAACGAGTGAAATTCTTCTCTCTTTTTCTCGGCGTTGTATATGTATATGTGATCTCCCTCATCCATGGTTATCTTATGTGTACCGTCGCAGTAGGGTTTATGCGAAGAAAGACCACATCCGCATATATGCACTTCTTTATCTCCAACCTTGACCACGTATGGGTGGTCTCTCTCATGCAAAACTAGTCTTGCCATATCATAGTATAGAACATTTTGCTAAAAAAGAATGTGTAAAGAAAAATGGACAAATCTCGTCATTTTATACGCTCTACGTTGAAGGACCCAAGCGTAAAGGTACTGTCCTCAGGATATATCCTCACCCATTCCTTTGTCCTTATGCGCTTCAGCGTAAGAACCCTCATATAGTCCCTGTCCCCATCATTTTTAAAATGAACGGCGGAATCCATGAGATAGGCGAACCATTCCGTTCTTTCTGCAGGTATAAAATCGTCTACAGCATATAAGGACACGATAGATCTCTTTCTGTTCATGTTTATAAGTTGTATGAAGAATCGATCTGCATTCTTATCCTGCGACAGAAGATACCGTGTAGCTGAAAGCATTACGAAGACATAGGTGTCCATCTTCTGCACTGAGGTAGATATCTGCTTCAGTACCGATGGGAGGTTATCCGGTTCTTCCAGCACCTCGGTGTTAGCAGGCGGAGAGATCTGAAACGGCTTTGCGAATCCATCCAGTATGTGAATCATATCTGTGTTTGTGCCATTTCTGGCTAGTTCCACCATAATACCCTCAGAGGGAAAGTCAAAGTCAGCCAGGATAACGTTATTCCCACTGTTGGCAGCATTCCTTATAAAATTATATATGAAGCTCCTCTTCTGTGAGAAATTATTTCCCCTGACCATTATATTGTCATTTCTGTCGAATCCACCATAGAAAAGTTCGTCAAGGCGTTCAATGCCTGTGGATACTTTCTCTATTTTCTGCAGTCCTTCTTGGTCAGGTGCCATATAAAAAAAGATTATGTTCTCATATAAAAATTATTTTTGTTGGTAGGGCTTGAAGGTACCTGAAACAACCCAGGGCGGTTCCTTATCGTCGAAAGGTTCCATACCGGATACCTGGTACTTTTCGACTATATCCTCATTCACTCTGGCCACACCCGGTTCCCCTGTGAGGGAGAAGTATCCATTTTCCAGCTTGTATCCTCCAGATACGAGCTTCTTCTTCCAGTCAGGCCAGAACATCTCAAAGCTTTCCTGTATGATGAAATTCGTGATCGTGGTGTCAAGATTCAGGGTTGCAGCAGTCTGTATTGGGCCAAAAGCATTATGCGGCGCCACAGGAATACCGAATCCATCGGCGATAGCTGCGATCTTCTTCCCCTCTAGGATACCTCCAGAATTGGTCAGATCAGGCTGAATTATGTCCACAAGCTTCTGCGATATGAACCTTGCAAAGATCTTCTTATTGAGGACACGCTCCCCCAGGGCAATAGGAACTCTGTAATAACTCTTGAGATCGAGAAGGTCATGATCCAGATCGGGATGAAGCGGTTCCTCATAGAAGAACGGATGGTATTCCTCCAAGGCCATGCCTGCCTTTATCGCAGCTATCTTTGAGAACCTGCCATGATATTCTATCAACAGATCAATCTTATCTCCAAGTTCGGATCTCAAGGTACCAACTATATTCTTTGCGTTCTCCAGCCCATCATTTGATATGGAATCATAATTGTCTCCAAATGGATCGAACTTCATGGCGGTGAACCCCATTTTCACGACTTCCTTAGCTTTTTTGAGAAAGTCCTCGGGAGATACACAGTCATTGTACCAGCCGTTCGCATAGGCCCGCATCTTCTTATTAACCTCACCTCCCATGAGCTTATATACCGGCGCGCCAAGCTGCTTTCCTATCAGATCCCATGAGGCGATCTCAAAGGCGCTCAATGCAGATGTTGCCTCCATGGAAACTGGCAGATAGAAGGAGTTTCTATAAAAGTCAAATACGTTCTGCTCAACGTTGAAGAAATCCTTTCCATTGAAGACTCTTGCCACTTCCTTCATGCTCTCCAGAACAGGCAGTGTCATGAGGGTAGTCGGCGCTTCTCCATATCCCACGAGACCGTCAGCACTTGTTAATTTCACAAGCAGTATGGTAGAACTCCATGGGGAAGAAGTCTCACGTGATTTCTCTCCCATCTCTATAATTTCAATATTTTTGATGGTAGAATTCATGAATGAGATATCATCTCATTCCTTTTAAAGATAGTGTTGAGATTCCGCTTTAAGCAGTAAATCTCAACATTTCAAACTATGCAGAATTGCTATATCCTGTGTGATGATCGAATTGGACTGCGGATCAGGAATCCAAGGGGTCATCGTATGTCATCGATCATGTTCTGAGGGAAAAATAAAGATCGATATCGATCATAGCTGAACGGGATTGCCATGACCCGGCAGAACACGGTAACCCTTCATTCCCTTTATTATTTCAAGGGATCGTTCAGCGCTGTTGATCTCGTAGGTAAAGCTCTTGTTGATCTTCAGCGCACCGCCGGATTCAACCGCGGCATCTCCGCTGAACAACAGATGAAGATCCTCAACGATGTAAGATGTGCTTCCTATGGTATGGCCTGGTGTGGCCATCTCCTCCACTCCTGGCACATCCGCCTTTGAAACTGGTTTGACATCCTTAACAGGATCGAACTTCATTATGGACGTCACCATCCTACCAAAAAAAGATCTGGGTTTAGGCGGATCTTCTTCGCCCCTTATGATCTTTATCTCCAGGTCTGGTACGTATATCTCGGGATTGAACCTATCCGCTATCTCCTTGAGGCCACCAACGTGATCCGCATGATGATGCGTTATCAAAATAAAATCAGGCCTGACGTTATTTCTGTCCAGAAAATCTATGATCTTCTTTCCACCTCCCGCGGTTCCGGTATCGATCAGAACTTTCTTTCCTTCTATAGTGATGAGGTAAGCGTTTGCTGTCACTCCATCTATTCTTTCAACAGCTCCGTCTATCTTCATAAAGTATACATCTTAATGAATTATAAAAACGTTAAAGATATCGTTTCAATTTCAAAGATATAGAAATATCTTAAATCAGCGGTATGACAGAATAAAAACAGAATAAAATTTTGGCATAGAATATACGAATTATTTTAATATCGAATCCGATATCGGTATATGGCTTCGATTGGGGCGGACGATATACGCAATTACTACGTAGGAACGAAATTTCAATTCACATATTATTTTAGAAGCCGCAGATTCATTGGGCTTCTCATATTTTCAATACTCATAACCATACTCATCCTGTTCCTTGATCTGCATTATGATTATTCAGCCCTTAAGGCTGAGAATTCTGCAGCGTTCCTCTATAACTATCTCTCAAACGGTATAATTGCCTATTTTGCAATACTGGCAGCCTTTTTCGGCGGTGACATGATCTCGATGGATTTGGGCACAAGCACTGCTTTTTATACACTGGTGCAGCCGATAAAACGCAGCGTTCTATACCTAGGCAGATATACGGCTGCTTTTCTTTCGACACTGGCGTTCGTCTCCATAATTTACATAGGCGCTATCGCTGGTTCTCTCTATCTATATAGGACGGTATCCGCTCTGATACTGCCATCATTCGGATTTGCGCTACTCTATATGCTTGCCCTTATATCATTTGCAACGCTCTTCAGTGCCATATTCAAAACTCCAAGCATAGGTCTAGTGGTGTCAATACTCTTCCTGATTCTTGTTTATCCAGCCATTCAGGGTATAATATCAGCGCTGGCAGGTATAAACCCATGGATGTTTGTAACGTACGCCGGTGAGATGATATACCTTGTCTTTTCAAAGAATTATGTGGTTTATTCTGTCACGCATACGCAGTTTGCTTACCTATACACATTTAATCCGACAGGCGATGAAGCAATACTCATCATGATAGGATACATAATAGTATTTTCGCTGGTTTCGATGATCGTGTTTACAAAGAAGGAGATAAAGGGATGAATATGGCCTCAATCGAATTAATAAATGTTTCAAAGGAGTTTGGCAAATTCAGGGCTCTCGATAATGTGTCCTTTAAGTATGAAGGTAACGGTGCAATAGGATATCTTGGTCCAAATGGAGCAGGTAAAACAACAACGCTCAAGATCCTTACGAACCTTTTAAGGCCAACCTCTGGAAAGGCCACGATAAATGGTATCAATGTGAACAGGAATCCTGTCGAGGCATTCAAAAGAATGGGATCGGTGATCGAATCTCCATCTCCATTTCCCTATTTTACGGTTGAAGATTCGCTTATGTTTGTGGCTGAATTGAGAAGGATGGACAGGGAGGATGCCAGAGATAGGATCGAATATTACGCCAAAGCGCTGGCTCTTCCAGATCTGAATAAGAGGATAGGGGATCTGTCTAAGGGTCAGAGGCAGAGGGTGGTTATAGCCTCTGCGCTTCTGCCGGATCCAGAGGTTTTACTGCTTGATGAGCCCACCAGTGGCCTTGATCCATTTGAGATGAAGATAATCCGTGATATGATAATAAAGATGAAGAAGGATAAGCTAATACTCATGAGCTCGCATCTTCTTTCAGAGGTAGCTGAGGTATGCGACGAGGTCATATTCATAAATCACGGTAAAATACTCGCCAGAGACAACGTAGCAAACATATCTAGAGAGTTCAGGGCAAAGGCGGTGATCGTTGAATTTCTTGATCCGGTTGATGAAAAACTGATCTCGGCCATAAAGAGCATGGGCCTTGACATAGAGAAGAACAACGGAAATTCAGTCATTATAAGATACGACGGTAGCAATGATCAGCGTGCAGAAATATTGAAAAAACTCATCAATGTTGGGAACGTGATCAGATACGATAGCGTAGGTTCAGAATTAGAAGAAGCGTATATTTCAATCCTTAAAAATGGAAGTCAGTAGTAACCCTTAAGGGTTACGCCAAATTTGGGTATTTCAACTCCACTGCCGTTCTCTACATGCCCGATGACCTTGACAGGAACCTTGCCCTTCAGGGCATTCATTATGTCCACCTTTTCGTCTTCATTTATCACTAGAACAAAACCGGTGCCCATGTTGAAGATCTCGAACATCTGATCATAGTTCAGGTTGCCCATCTCCATCAGCCTGATGAAGACGTTCTGTGGGTCGAATGGATCATCTATCACATACCTCATATCTTTCATCCTGGTTATGTTTTTGAAGCCACCTCCAGTTATATTGGCCATTCCCTTTATCGTTATTATGCCCATGATGTCGAGTATTTCACGCACATATATTCTCGTGGGTTCAAGAAGAACTTCATAGGTTTTCTTTGAGTCGCCTGGAAACGTATCCTGAAGGTCCAGGTTATTATCAGCTATTATCTTTCTTACCGTAGTGAAGCCATTGGAATGAAGTCCACTGCTTCCAAGGCCTATTATCACATCCCCTTCTCTGATATTTGATCCGGTTATTATCTGATTCTTTTGCACAATGCCTATTACGGATCCTGAGACGTCCATGTGTTTAACCATATCAGGCAGGACGGCGGTCTCGCCACCTACTATGCTTATATTCGCCATCTGTGCGCCGACATTGAAGCCCGTTCCGAGCTGTTTTGCGATCTCGTCATCCATCCTGTTCATTGCCAGATAGTCTACCATGGCTATGGGCTCGGATCCGACGGTTATGGCGTCGTTGACATTCATGGCAACGCAATCTATGCCTATGGTATCGTACTTGTTTACAGCTTCGGCTATCATGGTTTTGGTGCCTACGCCGTCATTGTTGAAGGTGATCCCAAAATTTCCCATGTCTATTATCGATGTGAAACCCCCTATATAGCCTATATTTTTGAAATCGTCACGATGAAATTTTAATTGTCTTATAAATGTATTGACGAATTCGCCCTGGAGTTTCCTATTTATGATCCCCCCTTCAACCTCGCTCATAAGATGGGTATAACTTCATTTAATAACTTTGTTGTGACGCTATCAACGATTATATAAAGCTTATTCCTTTTATGTATGAATATAGATATTAAGGCAGATGTCAGATATAAATATCAGATATGTATTATGCATCACACATAGTAAGATCAGTATCATAACATCATGGTGATATAATGGGAAATGGTATAAACGCAGGAAGAAAATTACTGGAAACAAGGAAGAAATTTAGGTGGTCTGATAGGGACTATAAGAGGAGGGTTCTTCAGCTTAAGCGAAAGAGCGATCCGCTTGAGGGTGCACCTCAGGCCAAAGGAATTGCCATTGAAAAGGTTGGAATAGAAGCAAAACAGCCTAACTCAGCGATAAGGAAATGTGTGAAAGTTCAGCTTATAAAGAATGGAAGGCAGATAACGGCTTTTGCTGTTGGTGATGGTGCCATAAACTATATCGATGAGCATGATGAAGTTACCGTTGAGGGTATAGGCGGAAGGATGGGCAGAAGTAAGGGAGATATACCTGGAGTCAGGTATAAGGTCGTCGCAGTCAACGGCATATCACTTAAAGAGCTTGTTAAGGGAAGAAAGGAGAAGACGGTGAGATAAATGCTGATGTTATTCAATAAATATGATGTGAATACTGTGGAGATCCATGATCCCGGCATGGTGAAATATATAAATGTGAAATCAGCCCTTAACCTGCACACTGGAGGCAGGTTTTCATCATACTATGCCGGTAAAATAAACATGAATGTTGTGGAAAGACTGATAAACAAACTTATGAGGAGCGAAAAGTGG
This sequence comes from Thermoplasma sp., assembly GCF_023256435.1. Taxonomy (GTDB): domain Archaea; phylum Thermoplasmatota; class Thermoplasmata; order Thermoplasmatales; family Thermoplasmataceae; genus Thermoplasma. The sequence continues at coordinate 13,351 of NZ_JAGDXM010000046.1, forward strand.
ACGGGCAAGAAATACAGCGCCTATAAGATAACAGAAGAGGCATTCCAGATAATTGCAGAGAAGACGAAGCAGAATCCGCTTCAGATCCTCATCAATGCAATAGAAAACGCCGGACCGCGGGAAGAAGTGACCAGACTGAAATACGGCGGAATTGCTGTACCAAAGTCTGTCGATGTTTCACCCTCAAGAAGGGTGGATGAGGCGCTTAGAAATATAGCGACAGGAGCCACCAACGCCTCATTTAAGAGCAAAAAATCCATAGTAAACTGCCTTGCAGATGAAATAATGGCAGCAGCCAGAAATGATCCCACTTCTTATGCGATAAGCAAGAAGGAGGAGATAGAGAGAGTAGCGCAGTCCGCCAGATGATCTCCCATCTGGCTTTACTAAAATATTTCATTTTTATCTTTCATCTCGGTATTTCATTTTAAATTGAAGTTGCGAGTATAGGCCTTTTTCACTGAAAGTAAGATTTGAACATTTAGCTTAGAAGTAACTTACCATACGGAAAATATGTTAGAATAGAACCAATAAAAACAAAAATTATAGAAAAATATCCTTACTGTTGGTATTTTATCTTGCTTGAAGCCCTGAACACGAATTTCTTCTTGGACGGGACTTCAATTACCTTCTTTGTCTGCGGGTTTCTTGCCTTCCTTGGACCCTGCGTTCTTCTCTCGAATATTCCAAAGCCAGCAAGGTTTATCTTCTGGCCACCATTGGCCTGAGCGACTATCTCATCCAGAAAAGACTTTATTACAGTTCTTGCCACTTTCTGGGTGGTGTTTGCCTTTTTTGCTACCTCTTTGGATAGCTCACTAATTCCTACCATCTTTTACCACCTATATGATAATAACATAGGAAGTATTAAAATATTTCTATCATGTTTTAATTAGAATATGGTGAATACGCAGTCTGCCAATATTCATAATTTATAATAAAAGTTATGATGATTAATTATTTATCATAGATGTAGAAAAACTAATATTTATTCATATTTTGCAATTATTCATAAATATGCGTTATGCATTCTATTATAAAGATTAAATAGGTCTCATCAGAATATGTCTGACATTAAGTATTACAAGAATTTTATTAATAGTCACGGACGCCTCAGAGGCGATCGAGAATCGCAGATAAGTCAACAGTAATTTATATCACTTAAAAATGGAAGCCTATGAACATAATTGGTATACTGCTCGCTGTACTCATAATACATGTGTTTGCAGCAATGATATTCATCGGTGGTTCTCTGTTCATCTGGTTCATCGTGTGGCCAGCTTCTTACAAGGCCACATCTGATGAAAGCGAAAGAACCAAGATAGTTGGCGTCATAGGTCGATATTTCGGATGGTGGACAGATGCAACTGTTGCAATACTGCTGGTCACAGGAGCATATCTTGGATATGAGTATGTTGGCGGCAACCTCTCGCTGCTTACAACGACACTCGGTGGACAAATACTGCTAATCAAGGTAATAATTGTATGGATAACCATTGTTCTTATGTATGCCAACAATATCTATCATGGTAAACTGATAATGAGGTTGGCAGAAGAGAAAAAATATGATGAGATGAAGAGGATAAGAAAAATAACTCACACTGCATCATTCATAACGCTGGGTCTACTGCTCGTAATAATGGGGCTTGCAGTTGCCCTGCAGTTCTTCATGCCTGCCTAATCCTTTGTCATCAATTTTTTTCTTTCTTTTGCGGAATATCCTGTGAGTTTTTCTATGAAGTCATTGTATTCCTTTATAACAGACAATTTATCTGCGCCGCTATCGTAATCTCCGGTATTTACAAGCAGTTTCTTCTTGTCAGGCTTTATCTCTATTCTTGAGATTCCAGGTATAGAGGTTACTATAAGATCCCCCTCTGTTTTAACCTCATATCCAAGCTGGGATATCTTTGCCTTGACGCCCTCATAGTCTGTTGGAAAGCCTCTCTTTACAGGATAATCGCGCATTCAATCACCCGATACAGGTTTCTCTGCGATCTTCTTCCTCTGCATCTTTTTGAAATAGGATCTCACATATATTATTTGCATGTATTGTGCATCGTGCTCCAGTAGCGGAGAAGATGATATTATGGTCATATCATCTGGATAATCTATAAGATACTCAGAGAGTGTTTCAAACTTCAGAGTCCCATGTTTGATGGCGGTCAGTCTCCTCTCCTCGTTGTCTGTGAATTCCACACCGGAGAATTCAGTGTAAAGATCATATTTTGCATATTTTTTGAATTCGTTTATGACATTTTCAAAATCCTTTATCTCAACGAGGGATCCTCCGGTTATGGCATGAACGTGTGCGAAATTCAAGATTGGTTCTATATTTATCCTCTTTGCTAGTTCAATGACCTCTTTTACTGTCCCAAAAACCTCCTGCTTTCCAGACGTCTCAACGCCAATGTACGGATAACCATTTTCGGGAGAGAACTCATTCAGTATATCTGAATACACCTCTGCAAATTTATTCAGACTATCCTTCTTGCTTCCATGATAGAACCCAGAATGCGTTACGATGCGCCTCGCTCCAAGATATTTTCCAAGGATGAGCGTCCACCTTAAGTGATTTATTGATTTTTCGGCTATGTCTGGAGATCCTATAAGATCCATATAATATGGAGCATGCATCGATAGTGTAACGTCAAGTTCCTTTGCCAGCTCTCCCCCAGTCTCAAGTTCATCATAATTCCTTGCCATGTTCCAGAAGAGCTCCTGCACTATGTCGTCTTCCTCTATCTCTGTGTCTATGCCCACGCTCTTGTAGTTCCCGTTTTCATCCTGCCTCAGTACATCTATTATAATTGAATCCTCAACATCATAAGGCCTCAAACCAGTATACTCTTCGGCAGAGTTCTCCTGGACGTTGACGCGGAGGAGCTGCACCTCGAGTGCATTCAAACCCAGGTTATGCGTTTCCTCAACTGAATCTATAAAAGTCCTTCCCTTACTTGTGAGGGGGATCCCAGCAATACCGAATCTTATCATGTATAACCTTGATATTGCTATTTAATTGACCTATAAATATCTGACCATCATCGTATCAATGCGTAAAAAACATTTTCGGTCTGACATTTCGATCGACTTCGACATGTGAAAGGCTTCATAGAATACATTATATATCATTTATGCATTTGTTAATTTGATGCCGATTTTAGGTGGTAATGTTAATATCATTATCATTCAAAAAGGTGATATGGATGAACGTAGATCCAAATTTAACAAAATACATGATCAAGGCGAAGATATATACCGATGGGGTGGTTGAAAAACCAGATGTGGTTGGTGCTATATTTGGTCAGACTGAAGGATTGCTCGGAGACGATCTAGATCTCAGGGATCTCCAGAAGAGCGGGAAGATCGGAAGGATCGAGGTCGAAATAGACAGCAAGAAGGGCAGAACCGAGGGTTATGCCCTCATTCCATCAGGTCTGGATCAGGTAGAAACAGCCATCCTTGCGGCCGCACTTGAAACCATAGACAGAATAGGTCCGTGCAAGGCCAGGGTCGAGATAGCAAACGTTGAGGATGTGAGGGTTCAGAAGAGACAGAAGATCATAGAGAGGGCTAAAAAGATATACCAGGAGATGAACAGCAAGGGCGATGATCTCAGCGAAAGCCTAGTAAAAAGCGTCAGGGAGGAAGTTGAGAAGTCGGAGATCATATCATACGGTGAGGAGAAGCTTCCAGCAGGCCCTGCAATCAATGATTCAGATTCGATAATCGTTGTTGAGGGTAGAAATGACGTACTCAATCTTCTCAAGTATGGGATAAAGAACACCATAGCCGTTCAGGGTACCAACATCCCGGATACGGTGAAGAAACTTTCCAAGGAAAGGACGGTGACAGTCTTTCTGGACGGGGATAGGGGTGGCGACCTCATATTGAAGGAGATGCTTCAGGTCGCTGAGGTAGACTTCGTTGCAAGAGCACCTCCTGGAACTGAGGTAGAAGAATTGACGTACAAGCAGATAGTGAAGGCACTCAGATACAAGACACCAATAGACCAGTATCTATCAATGCACGGCATGAACGATGAACTTAAGGAGTACTCACAGAGGAACAACATAGTTTTCGGTTCGCAGCAGAACAACAACCATGAGGCAAAGGCTGAAGTTGTTGAAGAGCCTCAGGACCAGTCTCCAAAGGTTGAGGAGGTCCATGAAGAACAGTCCCAGCAGGTAACGGTGCAGAAGGATGGCTTTCTTGACCTGCTAAATCCGCACGAGGTCTCCAAGAGAATAGAAGCACTTGCCCAGCTGAAGATGACCGAGGTATACGATTCAAATGGAGAGAAGCTGTTTTCCTTTCCTGTTTCGGAGGCTGTGGAGAGGATATCTCAGGATCCTAAGGGGAACACTGTCATAACGGGTGGCGTGATCTCCCAGAGGCTCATAGACGTATCCTATAATGCTGGGATAAAGAATATATATGGCCTCAAACTGGGTCATATAACCAAAAAGCCCGTTGATATAAACGTGATAGCATGGGAACGTTCTATGTAGATTTTTATAATGAATATCCTGATACTTCGTATATAAAGATACCAACAAACCCTCTAGATAGAGTTATTGGTCAGGATGACGCCGTCAAGATAGCAATGGTTGCAGCTAAACAGAAGAGACACCTGCTGCTTGTGGGTCCTCCAGGTGTCGGCAAATCAATGATAGCTCAGGCGATGTCATTCTATATCGAACGCCCGACGGAGGAGATACGGGTTGTTCATAACCCACAGTACCCGGAAAGGCCCTTCGTTGAGATAAAAACAAGGGAAGAGGTGATGGCTGAGCGCGAGGAGGAAACATCGACCTCCGGTCTCATAATAGATCCCAAGGAGGCTCCGACAAGCGTCGCTGAACGTCTTGGATATAGATGCAGTAAGTGTGGTTTCTATTCATCACCATCCGATGCTGTCTGCCCCAACTGCAATTCACCAAAGATCCAGATGGGAACGCAGGGTCCATTCGGAGACGTTTTCAATGTCATAGGTGCAGCCTTTGGAGTCCAGAATAATCTAGATAAGGTCACGCTGACCAGAAGGAACGGGGATCATGACGAAATCATTGTCTATGAGAGATACAATGACAAGATAAGAGTTCTGGATGAGAAAACGCTTGAAAGGAGGAGAAGGCTTGAGAAGAAGAGTCCAAGCAAGACTATCGTTCCAATAGACAGGAATCCGTTCGTTCTTGCGACCGGTGCAAGTGAAACGGAGCTTCTGGGTGATGTTAGGCATGATCCTTATGGAGGGCATCCGCAGCTCGGAACACTCCCATACGAAAGGGTCATAGCTGGTGCGGTGCATGAGGCGCATCAGGGCGTTCTATTCATAGATGAGATAACCCATCTTGGTAATCTCCAGAGGTATATACTCACGGCCATGCAGGAGAAATCGTTCCCGATAACTGGCAGGAATCCGCAGAGCGCAGGTGCCAGCGTACGTGTAGATAAGGTTCCAGCCGACTTCATACTGGTCGCTGCCTGCAACATAAACGATCTTCCATATATACTGAGCCCGTTGAGATCGAGGATAGTCGGTAATGGTTATGAGGTACTCATGAAGACAACGATGAAGGACACCGACGAGAACAGGATGAAGTATCTTCAGTTCATCTCACAGGAGATAACGATGGATGGAAAGATACCCCATATGACAATGGAAGCGGCTGAATTGATAATAGAGGAAGGCAGGAAGAGAGCCAAGATGATCGACAAGAAGAACAACGAGCTCACTCTTAGGCTGAGAGAACTTGGAGGTCTCATAAGAGCTGCTGGAGATATAGCGGTTTTCAAAGGTAACAAGCTGATAGAAAAAGAGGACGTTGAGGAGGCAGTTAAGCTCTATGTGCCTGTTGAGGAAAAGATAACCAAGGAATACGGCAGCATGGCGGCTGCATATTCATCTGAGAATACGACCTCTCAGAAGGATTTCTACAACTACAACCTTGACGACCGATCATACGAATGATCGCTTTAATGAAAATGTCCTTACATGGACAGGTCCTTTTCACTGAAGATAAGATTAGAAGAATAGGCTGAGGCGTAGCTCACGGAAAGAATGGATTAGATATTGGAACGATAGGAACAAAAATAAATATATACCGTTCCACAATTTTATCGAAAGGTGTCATCATTGCAAATTGAAAAGATCCGCGGATTCAGAGATTTCTATCCAGAAGACATGGAGATCGAGAAGTTCATATTCCAGAAAACAGAAGAGGCTGCAGAAGCATTTGGATTCAGCCGCATAGATTTCCCGAGCCTGGAATATCTCGATCTCTACAGAATAAAATCAGGAGACGAACTTCTACAGCAGACCTATTCTTTCGTTGACAAGGGTGGCAGGGAGGTTACGCTCATACCTGAAGCCACGCCGTCAACAGTGAGGATGGTAACGGCCAGGAAGGATCTTCAGAGACCGCTTCGCTGGTACAGTTTTCCAAAGGTTTGGAGGTACGAAGAACCACAGGCCGGACGATACAGAGAGCATTATCAGTTCAATGCTGACATATTTGGTAGCGACAACCCTGAAGCCGATGCCGAGGTAATTGCCCTTGCCTCATCAATACTGGATGGTCTGGGGCTTTCGGGCGTTTATGAGATGAGGATCAACAGCAGAAAGATCATGGAAGAGATAATCAGAAATATAACGGACGTCGATCCGTTCTCTGTTTTTTCCATAATAGACAGATTCCATAAGATAAGCAGGGAAGAGTTCATGGAACAGCTCAGATCTGCCGGCATAGGTGAGGATGGCACATCCATGATAGCGGATCTCTGCTCCGGCACCAGAAGCGTCGAGGAGATCGAGAGAATTATAGGAAAGGGAAGTGACGAGACCAGTAGGATATCCAAGGTTGTTGATCTGTTGCGATCCTATGGTGTGAACAATGTACGCTACGATTTCTCCATAGTTAGAGGCCTGTCCTATTACACTGGAATCGTGTTTGAGGCATACGATAGATCAGGTCAGTTCCGTGCAATACTCGGCGGAGGTAGGTACGACAGTCTGGCATCTCTTATGTCTGGGGATAACGTGCCGGCGGTTGGGTTCGGCATGGGAGATGCGGTGATAACACTGCTGATCAAGAGGGAAGGCATACAGATACCAAGGAAGAAAAAATCGGTCTATATGTGCAGGGTCGGAGAGATCGATTCGGCGCTAATGAACAGATACGCCAGAGAACTGAGAGAGGCTGGTATGAACGTGACCGTTGAGCTGATCAACAGAGGCCTTTCATCACAGTTGAAGTATGCGTCATCGTCCGGCGCAGACTATGCCATAATATTTGGGGAGCGCGATCTTGAAAAGGGTCAGGTAACGCTGAGAGACATGCACAGCGGATCCCAGGAAAACATGGAAGTGGATTCTGTTGTTCATCATCTAGTCTCTATTATGAAATGAAACTGTCCTTCAATGAAAAAAATTTAAATATTTTCTAAGTCTGCGAGGCATATGGATCCCGTGCTGGAATTGTTCAAGGAAAATCCGGATGTTTTTCTTACAGAAGAGCAGATCCTATCCGTAACAGGTCTCAAGGATCTGGATAAGAAGCTGCAGGAGTTGGTCAGAAGCGGCAAGCTTGTGAAGATAGAGACGAATAAAAAAAGTGGAAGGAAAATATATTACGGTCTCAAGCAGAACTAATCCATGGATTCGACCATGGCTTTTTCGCTGTGCACTACGCTTTTTCCAGATTCGTCCATTATTATGAGCGTGAAAGATTCGAATTTTCCGTTTATTATGCCGTCTATGCGCTTTCTGAGCATCTCTATCTTCTCATTCCCCTGATCGTCTACAGCAAGCAGATCGAGCTTTTCTCCTATCCTATACACTATGCCTTCTATGGTGGTGATTTCGCCGTTTGAATACTCTGCAGAATCTATAGATGCCTCCATCTCAGGTATATAGACATCCGCCTTCCTTGATCTGTACACTATTATGCGCAGATCCTCTGGGCTTTCAACCTTTATGGTGATCTTCTTGGGATCACGTTTCTCGTCTGAATAGACCTCTGTCTTTTTGTATCTGCATTCCTTGCAGAAGTACGTATATATCGAGATTTTACCTTCATAGGGGATCTCCGTATCGTAGGTTATGAGGTAAAGATTTGATCCGCATACCGGACATTCCATCTCAGTTTGTATCTCCCTTGGTACATCCATCTATTTGGCCTCCAACCAATCCTTCAGTGGTTCAGAGATGATCTTTTTAGTAAATTTAAGTTCATAAACATTTTTGCTCCCAGTGAGAAACATTGCAACCCTAAACTCTCTCTGTATAAGCTCTATGTTCTTCATGAGTTGATCCGGAGATGTATCTGCATCTTTCAGAAGAGTCCTTGCAAAGCCTCCGACAGTGGCACCCATCACAATGGCCTTGGCAAGGTCAAGCCCGTTCCTGAGGCCACCGCTGCCTATGACCGGCACAAGATCGCTGCAGTAATGCACGGATGCTGGTGATGGAATTCCCCAGTTCCAGAACGTCTCTCCAACTCGCATCTTTTCTAAGTTGTTCTCTTTCTTTGCACGGTAATATTCAACCGCAGCAAAAGTTGTTCCGCTCATGCCTGAAACTTCTATGGCCTTGACGCCCGCGTCGACAAGCCTTTCCGCGGTCTTCCGGCTGAATCCACTTCCGGTCTCCTTCGCTATTATGTTGAAGGATCCGGAGAGCTCCCTTATCCTGTCTATGACGCCCTTCGAATTTCTATCTCCTTCAGGCTGCACCATTTCCTGCAGAAAGTTGAAGTGCACAGCAAGAAAATCAGCCTTTATCAGATCGTATATGTATGCTATGTCCCTGGTCGAAACAGCATCCTTATCCTGCCTGACAAGCTGTGGTGCCCCTATGTTCGCTATCTTCAGCGGTACGCGGCTCTCGTTTATGACTGAATACGTATCCTCGATGCTCCTATCAACTATCGCGGCTCTCATGCTGCCGACGCCCATTCCTATGCCGAACCTTTCAGCGGCAATGGCCAGATTTCTGTTTATGTTCTTGGCTATTTCCGCACCACCAGTCATCGAGGATATTATCATGGGAAATTTCAGGTTCTTTCCCGCGAAGTTCACGGACGTGTCTATCTCATCATAGTTAACCTCTGGATCGGCCTCATGCATCAGGCTGATATCGTCCCAGAAATTATGAAATGAAGAAACATCCTCATTCTCAGCTATCCTGATATGCTCCTCCTTTCTCTTACCTATCATCTTATCACCGTTCCTATGAAAGATCCCTTTCCAATATCGTATATCCTTTCCGGATGCTTTCCATTCATCAGATAGACGCCTCCGCTGACATAACGCCTCATCCTCATCATGGAGTCAAACTTCTTTGCTATGCCGCCAGTCACATCATTCTGCACCTGGCCGAAGCTGATACCGGTGCCTATTTCCCTCAAAAGCACAGCGTCCTTGTGTTTCTTCGGATCCTTGTCGTATATGCCATCAACATCCGTCAGAAAGACGGCAACATTAGGTCTGAGTAATTCAGAGAGATCTGCCATTATGTCGTCTCCAGAATATATCCCATATGAATGTTCATCTTTTATATATACATCACCATATGAAACGGGAATAAAACCTTCATCTATGTACCTCAGCAGAGGCGAATAATCAAAACGTCCATCGTAACGAAGAGAGCTTACAGGCACCGCTATGGGCCTCATACCGTTCTCTATCATGAGGCTGACGATCATAAGATCCAGTTCCTCCATATCTCTGTGTACTATGCTGTATCCTAGGCTGGAAGTCTCGTTCTTTGGCCCAGGTAGTCCGTATTCCTTCGCCTTTATATGGCCAAAAGATCCGCCTCCGTGGACTATGCAGAGAAGACCATCCACTTCAGCCAGGGTCTTTATGATCTTTTCCGCGGCCTCGACATTAGCCTTTCTGTAGGCTGATTTATCCGTTATTACACTTCCACCAATCTTGAGGATCATCATTTGTTCAACCTTGCAAACTTTATGAAATCGTAATATCTGTTTCCAATCCTTATGGCATCCTCCTCACGTCCTTCGATCCGGAAGCCATTGCGCATAAGTACGATCATTGAAGGATAATTAAATTCAACAACGGAACTGTAAAGCCGGTGTATCTTCATCTCCTTTGAGTAGTTAACCGTCAGACGGAGGGCTTCGGTTGCTATGCCCCTTCCTCTGAATTTTTTCCCCAGCCAGTATCCAACATGGGCATTTCTATCAATATTGTTTATTTCGCTTAGTCCTATCACTCCCGCAGGCATGCCTTTGAATTTTATGAGAAAATCAACGCGGAAGATCTCTTTGCCAAAGGATCGCTGGGCCTCAATGAAGAATACAGCATCCTCACGCGTATATGGATAGGGAAACGAATGGCTTCCTATGTTTCTCACCAGTGTTCTGTCGTTTGCAAGTTCAGCTATGGCATCAGCATATCCGATATCTATGGGTTCTTCAAGCTCCAAGTCCATCCTGCCAGATCTAATCTTCATCGTGACACGAAAACACCCGCATTTAAAAAGATTTATTAGTGGTTTGTTGAAGCTTTAAGTTTCAACGGCTTCAGCGATGAGATTATGGACTTCCGCTTATTGAAATATTTATAAATATACTTATAATATTTATAAGCAATTATAAAGGTAAAGCATCCGGAGACTAGAACAGAAAGAATGTCGATTCGGCAAACCTTTAATGATATGAAATGATATTACAGTATGTCAGACCTGGCCATTGAAATACTGAATGATGGCTACTTCTATCTAGACGCTGGCGCAATATTCGGCGTAGTGCCAAAGGCCATATGGTCAAAGACGGTTAAGGATGATGACAATGCTATAAGGCTTGCCACAAATGTACTATATGCTCATGGCGATGATATATCATTTCTGGTGGATAGCGGTATAGGAAGGAAATTCAACGAAAAGTTTCAGAAAATATACAGGATAGAAAAGGTCAGTGACGTATTGGATCACATAGAAAAGCACGGAGATCCAGAGGCCGTTACGATGATAATCAATTCGCACCTTCATTTTGATCACATCGGGCACAATAACGATTTTAAAAACGCATATACATACGCTCAGGCTGCAGAGTTCAGAGAGCTGAGATACAAAAATGTGATAACCAGATCAAATTACAGCCTGAGCTATTCAGATATAAAGAGAAAGATACCCATAAACGGATCAAGAAAGATAGGGAAATACATAACTGTCATAAAAACCGGTGGGCACACCCCGGGCCATCAGGTTATACTGGTGAATTCAGGCAGCACAAAGGTGATGTATCTTGGCGATCTTGTCCCCTCAACGTTCCATCTCAAACTGCCCTACAGGACGGCTATAGATCTCGATCCGCTGAAAACTGTAGAGATGAAGAAGGTACTCATTAGGAAAGCTATAAGAGAAGGATATGTGTGCATATTCAATCATGATCCAGAGACACCTGCAGCCCTGCTACATGGGGATTTTGAGAACCCATCTTTTGAAAGCGTTGAAATTTGAAATAATTGCCTGGGTTTATGGATGATTATAATTATCTATACCATTTATTACCTCAGGTAATATTATTATATGCGTTCACAATATATCGCCATGGATATGATGCCCAACATTGAAGAACTGAGGAAGATGCGGAAAAACCTCGGAATAAGCCAGAAAGACCTAGCGAAAGTGACAGGCGTCAGTCAATCTTACATAGCTAGACTGGAGAAGGGCACAATAAATCCCACATATTCAAAGATAAAGGCAATATATGAGTATCTAACAAAGTCAAGCGAGAAGGCAAACAACATGGTCATAACGTGCGATAGAATAATGACCAGAAACGTTACTGTGTGCAGATCGGACGATTCGATCCTCAATGCACTAAACATAATGAGGGACAAGGGATTCTCTCAGCTGCCTGTTGTGAATGACGAAAACAAGGTTATAGGAACGATCACGGAAAACAACATAAATGACATGCTGCTGAAGGGCATGAGCGTTGATTCGCTCAGAGGCTTAACCGTAAGAAGGGTCATGAGTGAGGTTCTGCCGCAGGTTGACAGGAACACACCAATAAACATAATATACCAGCTGCTCAAATATTCCAATGCTGTCCTTGTGATTGAGGCAGGGAACTTGGTCGGCATAATAACGAAGGCGGATATTCTCAAGACCGTCGCCGGCATGGCATGAGCGAATGGTTCTCGAGGAGGAAACTTCTTTTAGACTGACAGATTCTAACAGCTAAAGTTCGCATCATTCTCGCCCATATATTGTGTAAATCAGGAGATATCACCGGTACATCCTATAACTATGGGAAATTTATTAAACGCCTGCGGATTAGCCAGACGTTGAATGAGATCCTGTTGGTCATCCAGTCCATAATAATGTTCATCCCGGCACTGATCGCAAATTCAGGTGCTGTCATAACCGGTGGGCACTTCATAATAGATAGAGGAAAGAATTTTATTGACGGACGAAGGATACTTGGGAATGGCAAGACGCTAAGCGGATTCGCAGGGGGAATAGCAATAGGCACAGTCACGGGTCTCATAATTTATGCAATATCCCGTTTTTCTGGATACGCACTTGGCTCGTACGGAACACTGTATGATGCAGTGGTGATACCGTTCGTCATGGCCACAGGATCCCTAACTGGAGATATAGCGGGTTCATTTGTGAAGAGACGAATAGGAATAGATCGAGGTGGAAAAGGAGGTCTGCTCGATCAGTGGCCTTTTGCTCTTATGGCCTTTCTCTTCATGTATATATTTGAAAGGCACTATTTCATCCAGCATTACGTGTATATACCTATGATCGTCATACTGATAATAGTCCCCCCGATTCACAGGGTCGTCAATATAATAGGATATAAAATGCATAAGAAGGATGTACCATGGTAACGAAGATGGTCATTGCAGTGAGAAGGGATCTTGATATGGGAAAGGGAAAAATTGCAGCCCAGGTAGCCCATGCAGCAGTTAGCTGTGCTTTGAGATCAATGAAATCAAACAGGGATATATTTGATGAATGGTATGAGGAGGGACAGCGCAAGGTTGTCGTGAAGGTCAACGGACTTGACGAGATCTTCGAGATAAAGAGAATGGCGGATTCCATGGGCATAATAAATGAAATAGTCCAGGATAGGGGCTACACGCAGGTGGATCCGGGTACAATCACCTGTATAGGGCTTGGGCCGGACGATGAAGAAAAACTGGACAGAATAACTGGGAAATACAAGTTGTTATAAAGTTTCAGGTTTATCATCGGCTGTAAATATTTCCTATGTGCGTCATTGATGTTGAACGCCATACTTCTTGTGAGCTACTCCTAAGCTGAAGCTTCGGATCTTCCTGCTTCAACGATCAAACTC
>NZ_JAGDXM010000027.1 GCF_023256435.1 Thermoplasma sp.
CCGCTAGCCCTACCATTATTCCCATCACAATTCCATATCCCATTGCTTGTTTTTCGTTTTTATCCATTTTAGCCACCTATTGCTGGAAGACTAAAGAACACAATAACAAGGAATAAGTCGATAAAAGCAAGCCAATACCAGCTTTTCTTGTTCTTATACCAGCCATATCCAGCTCCAGCACCAATAGCTGCTGTGAGCAAAATCCACAACGGAGTTCCATCAAGTTTGTAATTGTAGAAGTTTTCAATAAGCAAAGCAAACTGCTGGTTTCCTGGAGCTACAGGTATATTCAGAACAGGAGAAACTGCTTGGATTGTCTTGTTAACTACTGATTGAACAGCAGATACTACAGTGTAGCCACCGCCACCACCACCTCCCCCTCCTCCACCACTCACATCTTCCTCCCCGACTCCTCCACCACCCTCATCGCCAGCTAAAACCAGCACACCTTCTGTCATCATCGAAGATGCCTACCTGAATGCTACCGGATCGTACGCATTCACCTTTGACCACGTCCACAAGGGATCGACCATATACATTGCATTCAAGATCGGATCCGGCATGCTTTCTGCAACGCCTGCAATTGGTCTGGAGATGTTTGAAGGGGAATAAATGCTTAAAATTATTTTATAAAATAACAACATTTTTTTGGTTAACGCATCAGAATAAGCATTGCGCCTCTATGTAAGTCTGCTGAAGGTTATTGCTGTATAAAAATTCGTGTTTTTCATCGATCTTAACTATGAAACGCATAGCTTTAATCAATACATAGGGCAAGGTTATAATTAAAATGATATTTCCATCATGAATTTTTTGATTTCCGGAGTTTAGTATTGGTTTTGGTATGTTCATTGCCGCGATTCTTTTCTATATATAAATTAGAAAGTTTATATATCTATATATATTATTTGAGCAAAGTCTATATTTTATTCATAAATCGATCTCTTGATGACAAACATTTACAGAGATCTTGATGAAAACAGATTTGGATGGTTTCATCTCAAATCGATGATAACGACGGGAATGGGTGTCTTTACAGACGGATACGACCTGTCATCGATAGGGCTTGTACTTTTCATGGTGCTGTCCTTCTACGGAATTGGCAAAAATTCGTCCAATTATGTGCTTTACATAAGCCTGCTGGCAGGTTCAGCTCTCATTGGTGCTGCAGTCGGTTCAATACTCTTTGGAGAGCTGGCAAGGAGAGGCAGAAAGAAATTCTACGGATTGGACGTTGTGATACTTGGCGTAGGAGCATTGATGCAGGCGTTTTCGCCTAACATCATATTCCTGATAGTGATCAGATTCATACTGGGGCTTGGTGTAGGGGCCGATTATGTTCTGTCTCCGATGATCATGGCCGAACACTCAAACGCAAGGGATCGCGGAAAGACTCTTGCGTTTGGATTTGGACTCATGTGGGGGTTCGGCGCCACAATGGCTGCCGTTGTATATCTTGTGCTTTCACCCATTGTTGCTTCCAGCATCCTGTGGAGAGTGGTTCTAGCAGCTGGATCGATACCAGCACTTGCCGTTGTTTATCTGAGGAGAAGGATGCCAGAGACTCCAAGATTCATAGCCAGAATAGTTGGCGATAAAGAGAGCTTCGAGGAAGAGGTGAGATATGTTGCAAAGAAAAACGTGGAGATCTCAGGCAACATAAGGGATGAGAATTCATTCATGTACTATTTCAAAAAATATTCTCGTTTTTATATAACAGCAATGATACTCTGGTTCCTGTATGATCAGATCGCTTATTCAAGCATACTCTTCGGGCCCAGTCTCATCGCATCTGGTCTTGGCATCAAACCGGATATATTTCAGTTCATAATGGAGCTGGCATTCACCATACCAGGCGGGATACTGGCCATATCGCTCATAGACCGGGCGGGACGAAAGCCGTTGCAGGTATCTGGTTTCATTCTAATGGGTGCATTCTTGCTCTCATTTGGAATACTGAAGGATTACTCAATGCTGACCACGTTTCTTGGCCTGATGCTTTACGGCATGCAGAATTTTGCAAATCAGTTTGGGCCTGGATCCATAAGCGCGTCTGGCATGCTGGGCGTTGAACTGGCTCCGACCAAGATAAGATCCCAGATACAATCATATACGGTCTCAGCCGGAAGGATCGGGGCTTCGATGTCCTCGTTCGTATTCCCCTATATGTTTCATGCATTTGGCGAGAGCTTTGCCTTCTATTATCTGACCTCGCTTGCAATAATTGCATCATTGCTGACTTTGATAGTGATACCAGAGACAAAGGGTTCGCTTGAGACAGTATCAGGCGAGATAAGGGAAATGTCAAATATAGAGGTGGCAGATTGATAAAATTGATCGCATTAGACATGGACGGCGTTATCCTGAAAAACAGGAACTCATGGGAGCTTGCGTTATCAGGGATCTATGGTGTAGGAGGTAACAGAAAATATTCATTCCAGAGCATATCAAAGCATGGAAAGAAATTCAGCGTCCCTCTCGGCCTTGACATTAAGTCTCATCTGGATCAGAGTTTCGATGTTGCTGACGTGACCTATGATTTTCAAAGAATGTCAGATTTTCTCTCCGATACAGGAATAAAATCGGTAATAATCAGTGCCGGCGTGGTGAACTTCGCCCGTAAAGTGAGCGAAATGTACCATATAGATGGTTATGTGGCGAATGATGTTATGGAGGTAGGAAGAGAACTGAAATTTGTGAAAAACGTTGATCCGGCGAGAAAGGATCTGAACCTCAAAACCTATCTCAGAAAATTCAGTGTCAAAGAGTCCGAGACAATATCCATAGGCGATTCCATTGCAGATTTTTCCATGAAGAAATGCTCATCATTTTTCATCGCCTTTAATCCTCTGGACTCGGTTCTTTCTTCCATGGCAGATTTCACCGCGTACAATTTCGCTGAGGTCATTCGCATCGTTGAGGCCATAAACGATCTGGCAAACGGTGAGAGCTATGGTTCTCCGCTCTCAGAGTGAAGCACATTGTTTTCAAAGATTGAAATATCTTTCAAGATTCTTTTTTTCATGAAAATCCGTCTCCTTGATTTTATCTGTGATAAAGTCCTGTAGGGATCTCCATTTTTCGATGCATTTCGAAAGAACATAAGTATCAGCTTAATATGCGGTAAGATAGCGTGAAGGATTCAACGAGAATAGTGTTATCAAGCATGGCCTTTTCGATGGCCTGGCTAACGATCAGCTTTGCTTTCCCACTATTAGGCGTAAAGTATTTCTTAGGTTACACAAGGATAGGCATCATAGGGATGGTTTCTAACCTTTCCTTCGCCATCGCGTCTGCTTTATACCTGAAGGCCGGTGCTTCTGTCATCAGAAGATCCCTGAGGATCATACCTCTGGTCAGTGGGTTCATAACGTTTTTCTTTGTGTTTTCTTCGGCTAACAACTTTGCATACATCATAGGTATTGTTTCAATAATCCAGGCTTTTTTCTGGATATCGATGGAGATATACCTCGGATATGCCTCTGGAACAGGAAATGCAGAAAAGTACACTGCATCATGGGGGTTTCCCATGGTGTTTGCTCCACTGGTGGCGGGTGCCATAATACAGTACATCGGCTTCAGGCCGCTGTTCATCATGGGGTTGATATTTTTCGTTGCGGCTGGGTTTCTAGCACCTACCGTAGAAGGTTACGGAACAAAGAACCATGGTGAAAAGCCATCCGTGATAATTATTCTGCCACTTGTTTTCAGCGGTATTGCCATCGGTTTCTTCTTCTATGTGATGGTGCCTTACCTTAAGCTACATGGATATTCATACGTTGATATAGCGATCATAGAGACGCTATTCGCTGGCGTTCAGGCTCTGGTGTTTTTCCTGCTAAACTTCATCAGAAAGATGCCAGTGAGGATCTATTCAATCATAACGGCAATTATGAGCGCTTTTCCCCTGATACTTGTGGTATCTCTCAGCATATATCTTATAATCCCAGTCGTCGTGATGATAGCAGTTGCCTCGGCAATCGGCTTCTCCAAGATACTCTCGTACATATCCTCGACAACGTCTCCCAATGTAGGCGTATTCTATTATGAAACATTTTATGCCATCGGGTTCTCAATCGGTTCCTCTATCGGCGGATTTCTTTTTGAGTTCGACCGGATGTTTTCATACATCATATTCATCTTACCGTTCATCTATTCTGTACTGTTTTTACCCATGATAAAGAAGAAGAGTTTTGATGCTATCTGCTGATGTATTTAAACATAGAACTTTAATCCTAGCTTTATATAAAAAGTGAATCGAAAAACGTTATTATGACATTATGCAATCACTGGTACGGTGGTATATTGAATCTTTATGAGTACATGGGGAAGGATATCTTCCGTCAGTACGGAATACCTGTACCTAACGGGTACGTAGTTTCAAGCGTAGATGAAGTCAGAAAGCTCACAAATCCTGTGGCCGTAAAGTCGCAGATTCTGCTAGGAGGAAGGGGAAAGGCCGGAGGTATAAAGTTCGCCAAGACCGATCAGGAACTTAAGGATGCGGTCAAATCACTGCTTGGAACAAAGGTGAGGAACCTCACAGTTACCAAGGTTCTCATAGAGGATATGCTCAGCATAAAGCATGAGTATTACGTTAGCATTGCGCTAAACAGGTCTGCAAGATCACCCACCCTGATCGCAAGTGCTATGGGTGGCGTCGAGATAGAAACGGTTCCGGATGAGAAGATATTTAAGAGGATAATCGATCCATCGCTCGGATACTCAGATTTCATAGGCAGAGAAGCATCTACATTTATGGGACTGAGCCCGGATCTTTCCAAACAGTTTCTGGATCTTCTGAAGAAACTTTACAACGTCTATCGTGGTGAGGATGCGGAGCTGGTGGAGATCAACCCTCTTGTGGAGACAAACGACGGAAAGCTAATAGCGGCGGATGCTAAGGTTGTCATAGACTCTGATGCGATGTTCAGGCACAGAGAGTTCGACATAAAGGATCCGGAGAAGACGCCTCTGGAGCTCAAGGCGGAGAGCAAAGGATACGCATTCGTGGAACTGGACGGGGATATCGGCGTAATTGCGAACGGCGCAGGACTCACCATGGCAACGCTGGATGCTTTGTTGCTGCACAAGGGTAGGCCAAGAAACTTCCTGGATCTGGGTGGAACTGATAATGTCGACATAGTGGTGAATGCTTTTGACCTTGTGCTAGAAGCCAAGCCCAAAGCAATTCTGGTGAATATATTTGGCGGTGTTACAAAATGTGACACCGTTGCTCAGGGAATAGTGGATGCCAAGAAAAAATTCGACATCAAGATACCCATAGTTGTTAGGTTAAGTGGCGTACATGAGGAGGAAGGTAGGCAGATATTGAAGGAAAACGGCATAGAGGCTTTTTCTGAGATGATGCCTGCAATTGAAAGGGTCACGAAGGTGTTTTAAATGGTTTTGATAGACAAGAACACAAAGGTAATAGTCCAGGGGATAACTGGACATCAGGGATCGTTTCATACGGGAGAGATGCTGAAGTTTGGGACAAAGGTTGTCGCAGGAGTCGCTCCAGGAAAGGGAGGCACGAAGTTTGCAGATAAGGTACCCATAGTGAACTCTGTGTCTGAGGCAATGCAGTATGAACCAAACGCCACAATGATATCGGTACCTGCACCATTCGTCAAGGATGCGGCATACGAGGCTATAGATAATGGTCTCAAGATAGTATACATACTCACTGAGCACGTTCCATATCAGGACGCGATGGAGATAGTCAGAGAAGCCTCACTTCGTGGTATTACTGTGCTTGGCCCGAACGGTCCAGGTATAACCGTACCATTCGAGAGCAAGATAGGCATCATGCCCAATCACATATTCAAGGAAGGCGATGTTGCGATAGCCTCCAGAAGCGGAACCCTCACGTATGAAATAGTCTATGCAGTAACCAAGGCGGGAATGGGCGAGAGCACCGTTATAGGCCTTGGCGGTGATCGCGTTGTTGGGCTTACCTTCATAGACGTTCTGAAGATGTTTGAGAAAGATGAAAAGACAAAGCGCATAGTACTGGTTGGTGAGATCGGCGGAAACAATGAGGAGCTCGCAGCAGATTACATCAAGAAGCATGTGAAGAAAAAGGTGGTGGCGTACATAGCCGGGAGAAGCGCACCACCAGGCAAGAGAATGGGACATGCAGGCGCGATAATCGAACGTGGAGTTGGTACCGCAGAATCCAAACTTAAGGCGTTTGCTGAGGCCGGAGTTAAGGTTGCCGATTATCCGCAGGACATACCGAAGCTTCTGGAGGAATAAGCATGAGCAAGAGAGATATTCTTTCTGTACTTGATATGGAGAAGGATCTCGGCGAAATAATAGACCTATCTCTTGAGCTTAAGAAGAACAGATACAGAAGCTACGATTCGCTGAAGAATAAGGTGCTCGGCCTGATTTTTGAAAAACCAAGCACAAGGACCAGAACGTCCCTAGAGGTCGCTATAGATCAGCTTGGAGGCCATGCAGTCTATCTCAATCCTTCAGAGATGCAGCTCGGGAGGGGAGAAACGATATCGGATACAGGTCATGTACTTTCCAGATTCCTGGACGCTATAGCCTACAGGGCATATGATCACAGAAACGTTGTGGAACTTGCAAGAAGCACAAGCATTCCAGTTATAAATGCGCTTGACGATGTGGAGCACCCACTCCAGATCGTTGCAGACTTCATGACAGTCAAGGAGAAGAAGGGCAGATTCACCAATCTGAAGTTTTCCTACATAGGCGATGGAAATAACATGGCAAATTCCCTGATGTTCGGCTCGGCTCTGCTTGGCACTGATATGTATGTGGCATCACCAAAGGGATACGAACCAAAGTCCGAGTTCGTTGAGAAGGCCAGAAATGTTGCAAAACAGCATGGATCCACCATAACAATAACAAACGATCCTGTAGAGGCTGCAAGAGATGCGGACATAATATACACAGACGTATGGATATCAATGGGTGAAGAATCAAAGAAGGGTGAGAAGGAGAAGGCCTTTAAGGCTTACCAGATAAATGAAAGCCTTGTATCGAATGCGAAGAGGGATTACATCTTTATGCACTGCCTTCCTGCGCATCGTGGGCTTGAGGTCACAGATGGAGTGGCAGACAGCATAAACAGCGTGATCTTTGACGAAGCCGAAAACAGGCTGCACTCAGAGAAAGGAGTTCTCTACAAACTCCTTTCATATTGATTTTTATTGGAATTTATTGGCCTGGCGAAGCTGTAAAACACTCTCTTCAGACAGAATTACGTGAACTTCTATCAACGGGAGAATTCAATAAAGAATTTGCAGATTTATGGGAATAGGCCTTGTGCGATCAAAGTAGAGGCCTTTGGAGGCATCTCCGGCTGGATAGCCGAGACTTCAGATGAATAGTCGTTGACAGAGAATAGGGACTTTGTATGAAGCAAAAAGATCACCATCTCTGGCCTAATGATACAGAAACTTGCCCAAATTGAAAAATTTTAAAGGAAAATTTCTTACTCATAAAGGACATCAATGAAGTTACTTCTTGATTTTTATTTACAGCGAACGGGCATCACACCAAGTTCACTTTAGAAACTTGATCCTTTAAAAACATTTTAACTGTATGCTATTATATATGTAATGCTGAAACACTGAAAAAAATCCATAACAATCCGGTAAAATTCCATGAAATGAAAATGTCCACAGAAATGTTTAATAGAAACCTACATATGTTTGTATATGGTCTTAGCCCGAAGGAAGGATATAAACAGCATAGTATCCGAAAGACGCCGTGAATTGCGTGACCTTCCGACGGTACTGGTTCCTGTATGGCAGATAAAGATCAGAGAGAGATTCGGTATAAACGTAGACAGAGAGATCGCAAAATACATTGTACTTGCCGCACATGAGAACGGGACATGGAAAAGGCAGAGGGCTACGCGCAAGATAGAAAGGCTCCTCATTGAAAGGGGAGAAAGCAAGGAAAACTCTGCCAGAATAGCAAAGGAAATAATCGATCTTGTTATAGGCACGCCTGAATACTGATGGGTATAAAGAGTGATCTGGAGATTTTACTTCAGAAACTTCAACCTCTCACAAATTTTAAGAACCATCTAGAGCAGTATCCAACGGATGCTTCCAATGCTGCTTATTTTTTGATCGAGATATACAACGATGGAAACATAACAGGAAAGTCTGTGATAGATGCAGGCACCGGCAACGGCATCCTGGCCTGCGGCGCAAGATTTCTCGGGGCCGGAACTGTTTCTGGATTCGACATAGATCCTGAGGCCATAGAGGTTGCCAGTAGGAACTGCGTCGACGTTAAATTCTTCGTCTCAGACGTGTCAGATGTAGTTGGAAAATACGATACCTGGATAATGAATCCGCCATTCGGATCGGTGATAAAGCACTCAGACAGATCATTCATAGACAAAGCCTTCGAAACATCCAAGTGGATTTACAGCATCGGAAATGCCAGATCCAGAGACTTTCTTAAGACAGAATTTTCAAGCCGGGGCGAGATATTCCGCGAAGAACGAATATATCTGTCAATTCCAAGGATCTACAGACACCATACATCAGATTGGATGAAGATAGAAGCAGTTATATTTGGGGTGAAGAATCATTCATTTTGAGGTTTTGGAATGAAAATCCCCATAGGATCCGAGATGTCCTCATAGTTATCGATGACCAAGTTGCCTCTCATCATCACATGCGAAGGAAATATTGCATCCATACCGTTGAACGGACTTACAGGGAATTTAGAATGCAGCCTGTTGTCGTTGATCCGTTTAACTCTGGTGAAATCCACTACCATGAAGTCTGCGTCATATCCTACAGCTATTTTGCCCTTCTTAATACCGAATAGGGATGGTGGAGTCTCTATGGCAGTTCTGTAAAAGACCTCAAATGGTACCACCTTCTTCTGAACCAGCGCCAGGAATAATGGTACCCTTGTTTCAACACCTATGATACCTGATTTGGCATATTCAAAATCACTTTTGTCATCTTCGGTGTGAGGTGCATGGTCTGAAGATAATATGTCGAATTTGCCGTCCACATAATCCTGAAGAAGCTTTTTTTGAGTCTCGCTGTCCCTGAGCGGAGGATTAACCTTGCCAATTGACCCAAGGGGCATCTCATCGTTGAGCAACAGATGATGAGGAGTCACCTCCCTCAAAAAATTGCCTTTAACATCTGATGAGGAGACATGGGCCATGATCTTTCTCTCTATCTTCAAATCACTGACGTATTTTGCAGCTTCAATCTCGCATTCTATGGGCCTTGCATTGTTGTGATCTCTCAGGTTCTTTTCTTCGATTCTGTGCGCTCTGAGGCATCGTTCTGATTCTCCGTGGAAGATGACTGTGTATCTGAGATCGTTTATCATCTTCACATCCTCATCGGTGATGGCTTCAGTCCCGGTGGAATTTGTCGAACCTCCGAGATAAACCTTAAGTCCTATGCTCCGCCTGTCTATGAGCAGCGCATTGTTTCCGGTTTCCATAGAATAGAGTGAAAAATCAGCATAGGATGTTGAATCTATAACGCCAAGCTTATCCCCGAATGCATTGTATTCGGTCACAGGTATCCTGTTGTTTGGCATGTCCATAACATAGGTTGTACCGCCATATATGGCCGAAAGTGAACCGCTGCTGAAATCCTCTTTTTCTGTCTCACCAGGTGTTCTGAAGTGCACATGTATATCGGTGGATGCGGGAAGTATTGCCCCATTAAACCTTGTTTTCGGCACATTGCCGGCGTTTTTCTTTATTTCAGCGATCTTTCCATCTGATACTATAACTTCGAGGTAGTCAAACTTGCCATTGTAATAGAAGTTCCCGCAGATGGCTCTATCCATGTCTACCACTCAGATAGGATATCAGGCTGTCGTAGAACAGCTTACCCGTAGCTATTTCCTTCATGGCATCAGTGTACATGGCCTGATATGGATAGTATATACGTTCTGGGTGCGGCATTAACCCTATTACATTTCCATGTTCATTGGTGAGCGATGCTATGGAATCTATAGAACCATTTGGGTTCCATGGGTAGTCGTCGCTTATACCAGATGGATCTGAATATTTGAACAGGATCTGATCGTTTTCATAAAGCCTTTTCAAGACTGATCGATCTGAAACTGCGATCCTGCCCTCAGCATGAGCAACAGGAACCTGAAATGATCCTTTACCACTGAACGCATCTCTAAAGATCGGATTATTTGAAACCATGGTCATGTAGGTGTAGCGACATTCAAACCTTCCCGATTTGTTATTCGTTAGCGTTATCTCTTCCCTGTTCCCTATGAGGCCAAGCTCCATGATCACCTGAAAACCATTACAAATACCAAGAAAGGGCTTGCCAGAATCAATGAAATATTTTATGTCCCTTCCTGCCACGGATGAAAGTCGTGCTGCGAATATCACTCCTGCTCTTATATAGTCACCTGCAGAGAAACCTCCAGGCACTATAAGGGCATCGTACTCACTGATGGACTTATCTCCATGCGCCAGATCGCTCACATGTACATAATCAGGATCGCCACCGCTCCTCCTGACTGAAAAAAATACCTCAGTTTCGTTATTTGTACCCTCCATGAGGAGGATCCCAACCTTTGGTGGCTTCATATCATTACTTGCCTGCGGACCTCTCCTTCTTCTTGAGCCTCAGCCCTGTATATCCACACTTCCGGCATCTTGTTGCGCGTATCGAATTCCTTGCGTAGCAGCGCATGCAAATTTTCTTATTGAGACGGCGTTCAACCGCTTCTGGAAATGCCATTAATTTCACCCTTTACATTTGATGCATCATACCTGGATCCGTACCATCGGGATTCAGCTGGCATGATTTGCCGACCGTATTGTCACATCTCATGCCCTATATGATGCAAATCTACAGTTGAATCTTAAATTCTTTGCCTCATTTCAACTATTTACTTAAACCTTATCTTGTATTGTTAACCTATTTGATAGATTATAATATGATTTATGGCCCACAGACTTATTGAGGAGAAGAAACATCAACTTTTGATTTGATCGATATGTATCCGGCATTTCAAGTATGAGAAGCTAAAATTTACGCACAGTGCGATGATCATCTTCAAGGATTAATATGGATATTCCATAAAATATCCTATAGAATTATGCGAAGATTCTGAAAATATTGTTCATTTTTTGAACATTTACAAAATTATATTTATGGAATCTACATTAAGGAGCGTGTTTATACCTGGATTAGCAGTAATTTTATTCATAATTGCCCTGATATTGATACGTACAACCATCAGAGCATTTCATGGCAGAAGATACTCAAATGTGAGGGTAGTACGTTTGCCTGCCGTATATATAATTTTATCCGTTTTCGCTGTTCTCATCAATTTTGCAGGCAGATTCTTCTATTATTCCATTCTCCTTCTCATACCGGCTGGCTATGTCTTTGGATCCAGATTTGCAGGGCAGGCACAGTTCTTTTACAGATCAGATGTTCTCTATTACAGGCGATCGCCCGTGATATTCATAATTTGGCTCTCATCTTTCTTGGCCAGGATATTCCTTCAATTCGTGCTGCCGGACAGCTTTGTCATAAATATCATTATCGACTCTGTTTTATCTTTCACGGCAGGCCTGCTCCTAGGAGAGAGCATAAACCTCATCGTGAAGAAAAGACAGATGACGGAATCCAGAGATATAAACGCAGATGTCCAGCAAAAAAATTATTGACCATCTCTGCATGTGTTTATGATCAAGCATGAAGGCAGCCATAGTTTATGAACCACTTGGAAATGAAAATCTCAAGATAGAAGACATCGAGGATCCAGAGGCCAGAAGCGGTCAGGTACTCATAGAGGTGAAGAAAGCTGGTCTGAACCCAGTTGACTACAATACCATCAATGGTAAGATCGTTTACAAGCTGAACCCGCTCCCGCATATTCCCGGTACAGAGGTGTACGGCACTGTGGCAGAGGACAGTGAAAATTTCAAAAAGGGCGAACGCGTGGTCGTCTACAATAGGGTATTCGATGGCACATGCGAACAGTGCATCTCTGGAAACGAACACCTCTGTGTTAACGGTGGTATATGGGGAGTCGTTTCAAACGGAGGTTATGCACAGAAGGTTGTTGTTCCGGAAAAGAATGTATTCAGGCTT
Source organism: Thermoplasma sp. (assembly GCF_023256435.1). GTDB lineage: Archaea > Thermoplasmatota > Thermoplasmata > Thermoplasmatales > Thermoplasmataceae > Thermoplasma. The sequence goes on from NZ_JAGDXM010000027.1 coordinate 12,108, forward strand.
CCACACAGCGTGAGTGATGAGATGGCTGCCAGCATAGGCGTAGCGGCCCTTACGTCCTTCAGAGCGCTCAGGCTTGGCGGATGCTCTCCTGGAAAATCAGTTCTCGTTTTCGGCGCCTCTGGAAACACTGGCATGTTTTCTGTACAGATTGCATCCATGATGGGATGTGAAGTCTACGCAGTATCCAGAAAAGACTGGATCGAGGAATTCGGAGCCACGGAGGTATTCGAGGCGGATAAGATACCTGAAAGCATGAAATTTGATGTTGTAATAAACCCCCTGGGAACGCTGTTCTGGAAGGAGTCATTGAAGCATCTGTCTGTTCGCGGATCGCTGGTGACGTTTGGCGTCTTCACAGGCCGTGAGGGCACGCTGGACATAGCCGAAATGTACACGGGCGAGAGAAGAATAATAGGATCGACTGGAGGCACCAGATTGGATCTTAGGGATCTTCTGGAGTTCATGAAAACGCATGATCTCCGCGTTAAGATAGCCAGAGAGTTCAAAATTACGGAGATGCAGGAAGCTTTGAAATTCTACAACCAGAATCATGAAGGCAGGATACTCATATCGATGAGAGGATCCTGATCCTTTCAGTTATGTTTCCACCGAATATATATGAAGCAGATACAACGATGTCAGCGCCTGCGTTCTTGACTATCCTTGCAGTGTTGTCGTTGATGCCCCCATCAACCTCTATCTTGGTTTTGAAGCCGTTCTCTTTTATATATTTTGAAGCGTCATGGATCTTATCAGATACGTCAATGAATTTCTGGCCAGAGAAACCGGGATACACCGACATTATAAGGAGAACCTGAACGTATTCTAGCAGATCCGATACCTTCTGGAATGGCGTATCTGGATTTATAACGAGCCCAGCATCAACCCCTTCATCCCTCATTCTTTTTAGAAGAGCCAGTACATTTATTGGGCTTTCATAATGCACGTAGACCAGATCACCAGCTCTTCCGAATTTCTTATAATAGAGATCCGGGCGCATCACCATTAGGTGGCTCTCTATTCTGATCCTTGAGATTCCCTTTAAGAAATCATAGAAATCTGGGCCTACTGTAATGTTTGGGACAAAGTTGCCGTCCATAACGTCTAGGTGAAATGAGAATGATCCGGCGTTTTCGCATTCTCTGACCTGATCCTGTATCTTCGAAAGCGAGGCAGCCACGATTGAAGGAGAAACAAGCATCGCATCGCCATTTTAAATGGTTATAAAAAATTTGGTATTTTCTAGGTATATGAGAACACCACATGCTAGGGATACCCAATAGGCATATCTATTAATATTCATGCGGCATATTAACCACTGATGCCTGCAGAATCCGGAGAATATCTGGCTAAATTCGTTGAATACATGACAGGTGAGAGAAAGAGCAGATACACCATAAAGGAGTACCGGTTTCTTGTGGGTCAGTTCCTAGAATTCATGAGGAAAGATCCTTCAGAGGTTACGCCAATGGATATCGAGAGATACAAGAACTATCTGGCGGTTAAGTTGAAGTATTCAAAGACAAGCCAGTATCTTGCCATAAAGGCGGTGAAATTATTCTATAAATCTCTGGATCTGAAGATTCCAGTGAATCTGACGCCCCCGAAGAGGCCTATGCATATCCCTGTATATCTAACGGAGGATGAAGCGAAACGCCTCATAGATGAGTCAAAGGCGGATCGTAGGATGCATGCGATAGTCTCGGTTCTTGCCTATACTGGCATAAGGGTTGGCGAATTGTGCAATCTTAGAATAAGCGATGTGGATCTTCAGGAGGCCGTCATAAACGTCAGATCTGGTAAAGGTGATAAGGACAGAATCGTGATAATGTCAGAGGAGTGCGTCAAGGCGCTAAGTGAATATCTAGATGAAAGGCTATCCATGGAAAGCGCTGATGACTATCTATTCATAAGCAATAAGCATGTAAAATACGATACGTCCACCATAGAGCGAATGATAAGGCGTCTTGGAAAGCAGGCAGGAATACAGAAAAATGTGACACCGCATGTGCTCAGGCACACATTCGCCACCTCAGTCCTAAGGAACGGCGGCGATATAAGGTTCATACAGCAGATACTGGGGCATGCAAGCGTGGCCACAACTCAGATATACACGCATCTTAACGACTCCGCCCTTAGGGAGATGTATACAAGACACAGGCCACGGTATTAGTAATCCCTTGATATGAGATAGCCCGATAGCCACTCCAGATAGGTTTTAACGTTATTGTTCCCCCTTATCCTTCCGAGGTATTCCTTTGACTTGGCCACAAGGTTGTCCATCAACTTGACAGAATAATCATAGGATCCACTGTTCATGACGATACTCCTTATTCTATTGAATTCCTCCGGAGTCACGTTTCCCCTCCTCAGAATACGATCTATGAACTCGGCGTCCTTTCTGTCGGAGTACTCCATGGCCTTTATCATCAGCAGCGTTCGTTTCCCCTCATTCACATCGCTGTATATCGATTTGCCTGTAGTGTTTTCATCACCGAAGAGACCGAGTATGTCGTCCTTCAGCTGAAAGGCTATTCCAAGGGTCCTTCCAAACAGTCTGAGATCCATGATCTGGTCGTGCTTACCGCTCAACAGCGCACCCATAGCAAGTGGTCCTTCAAGAGTATATTTAGCTGTCTTCCAGAGGTGCAGTCTTATGAGGTCGCCCTCCTTAAAGTCGTCCATGGTTCCAGAGATAACATCGAGAAACTGCCCATAGCCTGTCATCTCTATCGTCTTGGTCAGTTCCATGTCGGCCATGAGAAGCAGTTCAGGATCAAACCCGGACGTGATGAGGCTCTCATGGGCATAACTCTCGGCCAGATCTCCAGCAACTATAGCGAGACCTTCACCCAGCTTCTTTCCCTTTTCAGATGCAGGGAAGAATGATCTCCAGAGCCTTATATGCATGCTGGGTCTGCCTCTCCTGAGGTCGCTGTCATCGATCACATCGTCATGTATCAAAAGATAGGACTGTGCAAGCTCTATCGATATGGAGGCATCGAATATGGCATCATTTTCATCGGAGAATAACCTATAGCCAAGTATAAGGAATATGGGCCTGAGCCTCTTTCCACCGCCCTCGGTGTAATCTCTTATCATCCTTATGACTCTGCGTGAAAGTTCGTCCTTTGTCTCCGCTTCTTTCCTGTCGAAGAACCTTGATATCCTTTCATCTATCCTTGCCTTGTAGTTGTTTATGGTCTCATGCGGATCCTCGGTTTCTATCTGCATTTTCGTGAGTATAGCGCGTTATGTTAAAAATGTTTTTCATAAGTTCTGGAATCCGAGGAGTAGATATAGAAATGATCATAAAAAACGGCTCATGATCGATATCCGGCGGATACATTCAGAACGTTTGTTAATAAAAGTGTGCATTATAAATGAGTTATGAGATCAGTTTTCAGGATCATGATGGCCTGGACTTCTTCCTCGCAGAACGAATAAGAACCACATGGCTATGAGAAGAAATACGAGTCCAGATGTGTATCCAAGGTTAAAATAGGTGCCTCCACCAACTGGGATTTTGAGATACCCTACGCTGTTCAATATCCATAGTACAAGAGTTAAAAGGATCAAAGCTTCTGGGGTTCTCACCCAATTGTCTGACATGTGATCATCAGAATATATGACATAAGATGTTAATTAATTTTTCTAAAATATATGATCCTCAAAAATTTTTGATCTTATATCATTATTTCTATTCGATTACATCTGACCATGGTGTGTCATTATTCGACGTAATTTGATTCCATCATACAGACATGAAATATAGAAAACAATAACTATCCATATTGAATAAGCCAATCATGGGTTTCTTCGAGGAGATGAGATCTGTCCTTCTTTCTGGGCAGATCAGCGATAAGGATGAGCTTGAGGACGTCAAACTGAAGCTCTCAAAAAAATACGGCTTGGACTATATTCCAAGCGATGTAGAGATCCTGAATTCATCAAGCTTCGACGATAATGTGAAGAGAATCCTCAGGAGAAAACCCACTCGAACCATATCGGGAGTGGCAGTGGTTGCGGCTATGACCTCACCAGAAAGATGTCCCCATGGCAAATGCATATTCTGTCCAGGTGGAATAGACAATAACTCTCCTCAATCCTATACAGGATATGAACCTGCGGCGCTAAGAGGAAGAAACAACGCATATGACCCGTATATGGAGACGTTCAGCAGGATAAAACAGCTTGAGACCATAGGACATGACACATCGAAGATAGACCTCATAATAATGGGAGGAACGTTCACGGCAAGAGATACAGAATACCAGAGGGGTTTTGTGAAGGGCTGTCTGGACGCCATGAATGGAGTTATAGGAAATAACCTAGATGAATCCATAAGGATAAACGAGACCAGCAGGCACAGGTGCATAGGTCTCACGGTTGAGACTAAGCCGGACTGGTTCTTCGAGCGTGAAATAGATCTGGCACTTAGCTATGGGACAACGAAGGTGGAGCTCGGCGTCCAGAACATAAATGACAATGTACTGGCGATGAACAATAGAGGGCACACCGTGAATGATATAGCAAGATCCACTCAGCTGGCCAGGGATGCCGGTCTGAAGATAGTGTATCATATAATGCCAGGTATGTACGGATCGAATCCAGATCTTGATCTGAAATCTTTTGAACTGATGATAGGCGATCCAAGATTCAGGCCTGACATGCTGAAGATATATCCAACGCTGGTCACAAAGGGTACCGGTCTGTACAACTTGTGGAAGAACGGCAGATACAGGCCATACACGACAAATGAGACTGTTGAGCTTATAGTGGAATTCATGCGAAGGATGCCAGAGTGGATAAGGGTACAGAGAATACAGCGTGATATACCGGTGCAGTTTATAGTGGCTGGTGTAAAGAGATCGGATATAAGGAACCTGATAGAGAAGAGAATGAAGGATGAGGGTATTGAAACCGGCGAAATCAGGTTCAGAGAGATAGGCCACCACAACGCTAAGAATGAAGCCATCAATCTGAAGGTAGAACGCTATGACGCAGGTGGCGGAAGGGAATACTTCATATCCTATGTCACTGAGAGCAACAGGATCGTTGGTTTCGTTCGCCTAAGGATACCTTCAGATAAAGCACACAGGCAGGAAGTAAGCGGTTCAAGCATCATACGTGAGCTAAAGGTGTTCGGATACGAGGTGCCGGTGGGAAAGCACGAGGAAGACGAGTGGCAGCATCGTGGATTTGGAACAGGTCTTGTTCAGGAAGCTGAAAGAATCACTTTGGAAGAAGGCTTGCATCGCATCTTGGTCATATCCGGCATAGGGGTCAGGGAGTATTTCAGAAAGAGAGGTTATGAGGATCTTGGACCATATGTTGCCAAGAGAATCTAGAATATTAAGAAGAAAAGCATCAAAATTTTTGTGAAGCAATCTTCTCAAATTTCGAAAATTCGAAAGATTCTATGTTAGTAAAGCATCGTTCTGATTCATTTGGTACTTGATCTTTTAGAAACTCAAATGCACATAGTAAATTATTAATATGTTTATAGAATTAAACTGAAAAATGGAAGCCTCAATCGTATTGCTTTCAGTATTGGTTCTCATCATGGCAATATATCTGATCTACACAATATTAGAGGCAGAAAAAATATGAATTTGATTGAATATGAAGCTTACTTCTGGGCAAAATTCTTTGTCGCCGAAAGAGCTGTGTCAGGTGTCATTATAATACTTATATATCTTCTCATAGCCTCGCTGCTTGCCTACATCCTCTCATTCCACATAGCAAGAATATACTCTGATCAGAAAAACGTGTTCTCCAAGATAACTGGAGGGACGATCGGCTTCTTTGAAAGAATCATAGGCGAATCGCCTGAACATTCTATGGATTTCAAGGAATATTTTCTCAACCTTCTTCTTTTCAATTTCTTTGCAGGTCTCATATCTTTTCTTGTTATAATGTTTCAGCATTATCTGCCATTCTCTTATGACTCCCTCGGTATGTCGCCTTCGCTGGATTTCAACACGGTCGTGAGTTTTCTCACGAATACAAATTTGCAACATTATTCAAATCCTATGCGATTATCATACTTTAGTCAGACTTTCGTCATTACGGGTCTGATGTTTCTATCCGCGGGAACGGGATTCGCAGCCTCAATGGCATTCGTCAGAGGCATTAGAACGGACACAGGGAAGATAGGCAACTTCTATCATGACTTCCTTGTATCAATTTTTGACCTAATCCTCCCGCTGACCATCATAGTCACCGTTATACTTATCCTGGCGGGCGTACCGGAAACCATGCAGAGATACATAACCGTGAATGCGTTTATCACAAACAAGGTATACAACATACCGCTGGGCCCAGTCGCCACGCTTGAGGCGATAAAAAATATCGGCACCAATGGCGGTGGTTTTTATGGTGCGAACGCTGCATTTCCATTTGAGAATCCAGACTGGTTCACGAATCTTGTGGAATTCGTATCATTCGTCATCATACCTCTGGCATCGCTTCTCTCCCTCGGTATAGTGTTCGGTGATCGGAAATTCGGTCAGATGCTATACTGGGTCATAATGTTCTTCTTCATATTTCAGGGGCTGTTTTCATTCTTTGGAGAATTTGTCGGAGTGCCATTCCTCCATATAGGATACTACACGGGCAATATGGTTGGTAAGGAGACGGCTATAGGCATATCGCAGAGCACGATATTCGCCGTAGGTGCGACGATCACATCCACAGGTGCATCAAATGCAGCACTGGTTTCATACACACCGGCAGGTATAATCGGCGTACTCATAGGTCTTCTCTTGAACGATCCTCTTGGAGGCGTTGGTACAGGCGTTCTCAACATATTCATGTATATAATTTTCACAGTTTTCATAGCTTCGCTGATGGTCGGTAAGCTTCCAGAGCTTATGAGCCTCAGAATAGGATCAAAGGAGATCAAGTATTCGACCCTGTCGCTCATAACACATCCGCTGCTTGTAGTCATACCGCTAGGAATAACACTGATGATCCCCCACCTGATGTCAACATTTGTGAATCCATACTCCTCAAGGATAACGGAGCTGCTCTACGAGTTCGCAACTTCGGCTTCGAACAATGGCTCAGAGATGGGTGGCTTCGACACAAATCAGCCGTTTTTCAACTACATTGATGGCGTGCTCATGCTGCTTGGGCGATATCTGCTGATCGCTTTCCAGCTCGCAATAGCCCAATCTTTCTCTGTGAAAAAGGCCAAGGCCCAGTATTATAGATCCATAAACACCAGCAACTGGATATTCGGCATTCTGCTCATAGCGGCCATGGTTCTCATAGGGCTTTTGTCCTATTTCCCAATTATTGTGCTTGGGCCACTGCTCTCATGGGCCCATGATTTCAATCTGATGCTGGGGGCGATGATTTGAATCTTGGGAAAATTTACGAAGAGTTCATACTCACAATGAAAAATATGCGACCGGACATCATAATACACAATCCGGTTATGTTTCTAACAGAGGTATCTCTCTTCGTTTCAGTATTCGTGTACGTATTTCCAGGATTCTTTGGAGTACCTTCTTCAGCAACCTACATGCAGTTCTATCTTGCGGTGGTTATACTACTGTTTCTCACGGTGTTCTTTTCCAGCATGAGCACCGCCATATCCGAGGGCAAGAGCAAAGCCATAACGGATTCGCTGAAGAAGTTCAAAACAGAGGTCAAGGCGCATGTAGTCAAGGACGGCAATATAGTGGATGTGAAGTCGACAGACCTCAGAAAGGGAGATATAATAGTAGTTTACAGGGATGAAATAATACCAATTGATGGAGAGATAGTTGAGGGTTCAGGCTACGTTGACGAATCAAATGTGACTGGAGAATCAAGATCCGTAATGAAGGTTCTTGGCGATACCGTCACAGGATCCACGAGGCTTGTCACGGATAAGATTAAGATAAGGGCTACCGCAGATCCGGGAAGCACCTTCATAGATAAGATGATAGATCTTGTCAACAGGGCAACACGGGAGCGTACGCCAAATGAGATAGCGCTCACCGTTTTTCTTTCAGGCCTGACGCTGATATTCCTTATAATAACTGCGTCAATATTCTCGATCTCTCATTACTATGGCAGGACAGCAAACATCATGATGCTGATCGTTCTCCTTATAGCGTTGATTCCCACCACCATAGGCGCACTCCTGCCCGCCATAGGAATAGCCGCTATAAATAAGGTATCGCAGTACAATATAATAGCCAAGAGCGGAAGAGCCATTGAAAATGCTGGAGATATAGATACCATAATACTGGACAAGACGGGAACAATAACCATAGGCGAACGCAAGGCCGTAAAGATGTATCCCAATAAGGGTGTGGATGAGATGGAGTTCTACAGGCTCTGTGCCATGGCCTCATATTACGATCAGACCAAGGAGGGCATATCAATAATGGCTCTTGCCAAGATGAACGGTGTTAATCTGACGGAGGAAGACCTGAAAGGCTATTCCTTCATCCCGTTCTCGTCCGAGACCAAATACAGTGGGTTGGAATCGGACAATGACTATATAATAAAGGGTTCGCTCCGTGCCCTGAAGGAAAAGTTCCACGTTGCTGATGAATTCATAGAGGCTCTGTGCAAGGAGATATCCATGAGGGGAGGCACAGCAATTCCTGTTGTGCACAATGGCCGTTTCGCTGGTGTTATAGAGCTTCAGGATCTTATCAAGCCCGGCATAAAGGAGAGGATATCGGAAATAAGGAATATGGACATAAAGACCGTGATGTGCACAGGTGATGATGAGGTTACGGCTCAGTATATCTCCACCCAGGTCGGCCTTGACGAATACATAGCTAATTCCAAGCCTATAGACAAGTACAATTTGGTCATAAGGGAGAAGGAAAGGCAGAGGATGGTGGCCATGGTTGGAGATGGAACTAATGATGCTCCGGCATTAGCCAAGGCTGATGTTGGGCTTGCCATGAATAACGGAACACAGGCCGCCAAGGAGGCAGCAAACATGATCGATCTGGACAGCAACCCAACGAAGCTCATGGACGTGATATTCCTTGGCAAACAGATACTGATAACCAGGGGCGCGCTTACCACATTCAGCATAGCAAACGACGTCTCAAAATACTTCGTGATAATCCCGGCCATATTCTATATGTTCCCAAGCCTGTCGCTAGTTAACATACTCGATCTTACAAATCCGATACTGGCCGTAACGTCGGCGCTGATTTTCAACACAATAATAATAGTATTTCTGATACCTCTTGCACTGGGCGGTGTCAGATATAAGCCTACATCCATAACAGATCTTCTGAAGAGGAATATACTCATATACGGTCTTGGCGGGATTGTTGTGCCGTTCATAGCGATAAAATTGATCTATATGACTCTGGTTGCGTTGGGGGTGATGTGGTGAAGTCATATGTAAAGGCGCTGGTATTTGCAGTTCTCTTCCTCTTCATACTAGGGTTTGTGTATCCTACGGTTACTTCCCTCATTACTGAACATACGCTCCCGTTCCAGTCTGAAGGGCAGCCAGTGAAGATAGACGGTCACATATACGGGAGCTATCTCCTCGCAGAGGCCTTCAATTCCTCCTTCTTTTTCCAGCCGAGGCCGTCTGCAATAGACTACAATCTGAGTGAATCAGGCGCTTATGACTATTCGCTGGGAAATCCGCAGATGCTCAACCTGACGGAAAAGTATCTCCATCAGTTCATGAAGGAGAACCCAGGAGTTAACATAAGCGAGATACCATACGCCATGATATCGTACTCCGGATCCGGGCTTGATCCGGATATACCCCTGCAGGGTGCAATCATACAGATACCAAGAATAAGTATAGCGCTGCACAATATAACCAATCTTTCGGTCAAGTATCTTTATTCCTATCTGCATTCTATGGTTAACAGGAGCAAGGTTCAGAACTTTCCGTTTTTCGGTTCTTACTATGTGAACGTGGTTAGGCTGAATGTCAACATCATAGAATTCCTCCTGCACGATGGCTATATAAAGCAATCACAGATCTGATCATCATTTTTTGAAGAGTATGCTGTCGAACTCTCCCGTTTTCATGAGATCCTTTATCTCACTGCTGACTCTTATCTTTCCGTTCGGTCCAGCCCTTACTCCCAGTATCAGTGCGTCAGCCTCGGAGTTTGATGCTTCAGTGAGTATTGATTCCTTCAGATCGCTGCTTGTGCCTCCTTTTTTCATTGTTATGTTCCCACCGAAGTTCTCCACGATCTCATTCATATAATCGAAGATATAGCTGAACTTGTGAGTTGGATTCTGATCGAATGCCCTTAGGTCGGAGAATATGACCTTTGCCCCGGTAACCTTCTTCAGGAAAAGTCCGAAGGCCACAGATCCACGTGTGTTGACGGATTCGCTTAGGGGAATGTATATCGTCTTGTATGGGAAATTCTGCGTCTTGACGGACACCAGTGCCGTTGGTATGTTCGATCTCTTTATCACATAGTTAGATACAGGCCCAGACGTTATTCGTGTTATTATGGATCTCTTCTCAGAGGCGATGATGACCATATCGTAGGAATGCCTGTTCAGTTCCTCAACTAAGGCAGATTTCACGTCTGAACTTGTCAGAATCTTCGGTATCACCTTTATGTTGTTGTTCAACCCTTCTTTATAGGCATTTGTAACCACAGTTATCTTATTGGTCCACATCATGTCCTTTGCCTGATCCCTGACCGTTATGGCTGTTATCTCAGAACCCATCGCACTTGCAAAGGAGAAAGCAATATGCAGGACCCTCCTGGAACTTCTCCCCTCGGCCATCGGTACAGCGATCCTCTCGAATTTCAGCAGGTAAGGTCTGGGAATCTCGAACATTACTACTAATACGAGTGCATGATATATAATCTTTTTGGAATTTTATGGATAAGGTTGTTTTAATAATTCAAGGATGTATATTTAAAATATACCTGAAATATTGGATTGAGAATAAAAAATTTATTTGAGCAGATAAAATTTACATTGAGATTGGTTCTCATGTAAAACTATAAATTTGATATTATGTATTATGTACAGTTGCAGATACATACACTCACTATAAGGCATGGGAGATCAGATGCGGAAGCAGTCAGAAGCATTCTCGGTTCGGATCAGGTTTTCGTGATAGACTACGATGCGATAGATCACCATGTGATAAATACGGCAGAATACACATATCTTTCACACATGTTCGACATCGTTGTTTTGAACATGTCTGAGAGGATCAACGACGTGATCGATACAATAATGGCCGGTGCGCTTCTGGTGGTCATAGATCCGGGTGTGCCAGGAAAGAGGCTTCGTGAATTCTTTGAAGTGACGGAGAACATTGTTATGCCGTATACAGACAATGAATCATGCAGGACATTCTCTGATCTTGGCGGTCAGTATTTTTTCACAGACAGAGAGGTGCAATATCCGTTCAGGTCTGCCTACACAACTGCGGAGATCCCCGGCGATAAATACATCAAGGTGATGGATTTCCCCAATGATCTGTCTGAAATGATATTCGGATGATGCAGCTTCACTCAGGCCTTCTGCTCCATGCACCGCCAGCCACTCGGAGGAGTTTTTTCTTTGATCCGAAGGTGTTCTCCAGCGCCATCAACTTTTCCACATTTTCATTTTCCACCGCAACATAGACATTGCTGCCCCCTGTGACTATATACGAATTCCAGTACTCCTTTTTGAGAATTTTCAGATAGTTTATCAGCTTCTGCATATTTTCTCTTATGACGTTGACGCCAACCTCGCGGAGTATGGAATGGTATTCCTCGGTATCTTCCTGCGCCAGATCAAATATACCCTTGATATCGCCTGTTTTTGCATATTCCTTCATCATGTGCGCATGTTCGTCTGCGTGCTTTCTTCGTGCATCGTAGCGATCGCTCTTCACTATATTCTGGTGAATGACGTCAGAGGGATTTCTCTGATAATCAAATGCAAAGGCCACAATGGAATACCCAGAAAATGCTTCGTTTCCAAGTATTTTTTCTGTGTACGCATGATATCCATCGCTCCAGGTTATGGTGAACCCTCCAAAAAGACTTCTTCCAGCACTTTCTGACACCACGCGGAGATCATTTTCAACGTCATGAGGGTCGAGATCCGGCTTCAAACCCATTATAGCAGCGCCGATTGAGGCTGCACCGGCATCAGAGCTGCCGCTCAGGATACCGAAGTTGTTGGAAGAATAAGATACGATCTTCGATCCAAATGCGCCTTCAAAGACGTCTGAATATCTTTCAAGCACACGTCTTACGGATCTGTTTTCATCCGTTGATTCAACTCCGTTGAAGAATATGTGCATGCTTTCATCTCGGTATATTTTGGTCTCAGACCTTATGGATCCGCATGAATCGCTGTAGGCGATTCCAGCGGATGTGTGCAGTGGCGTTCTTGTCAAAGGGTTTGCTATTCCACCTAGCAGAACAACACCAATCGTTGGATATGCAGTCGATCCTATTGATCTGTATGCCATCATCATACAGGCAACTTTTACCGGTTATTCTTTTTTGCGGAAGGTCAGCTGATCCGGCAAGAGTTTAATAATCCGGATTTGAATTATCTGGGGTGTATATCTCATACAGCCCTCTTCGCATAACGTTCGGCGGCGGCGGCACTGACGTTGAGCCATTTCTATCAAAATACGGTGGTGCTGTTGTCAACGCAACCATAGATAGAGGAGTATCCGTTCGTTATATAGAGGACGAGTACCAGCTAGAATTATCTTCAAGGGATTTCGTGAGAAGCTATATAGTGAACATGCACGGACCAGTGAGCGTCACAAAGATGATGGCAGACTTCCTGAGCGATTCAGGTATACGTACAGGCCGTGTGATAATGTCCGGCGATGCTCCTCCCGGATCCGGTCTTGGATCCTCCAGCGCGGCAGTGTCGGCGCTCATGAATCTTGTTAATACCATAACCGGAAGAAACGTGGACAGGGCGGCGCTGGCTGAGGAATCTTATAGACTTGAAAGGGATCATTTCCATGTTCTTCTTGGGAAGCAGGATCCCTATGCCATAGCTTTTGGCGGCTTCAAGTACATGGAATTTGACCATGACGGAATGAAGAGGGAGGACCTGGGCCGTTATGATGATTTCACAAGAGAACTGGAGCGGAGAATACTTCTGGTTTACACTGGAAAAACAAGGCAGAGCTCAGAGGTTTTGATGGAGCAGGTTAAAGCGTCCGAGATGGGTGACGAGGAAACGGACAGGAAACTCCTCGAGATGAAAGATGTGGCAAGGAAGCTGAGGGATTCTGTGGTCAACAATGATATGGGAGAGTTTGCCCATCAGATAAATAGGGGGTGGGAGATAAAGAAATCTTTGGGTTCCAGGATAACAAACGATCGTATCGAGAGGATCATAGGCATGGCGCTCTCTGGTGGAGCGCAGGCGGCAAGGCTTATGGGCGGAGGATCTCAGGGGTTTGTCCTGGTCATGTGCAGGCCGGAAAATCTTAACAGTCTTCAGAAGAGACTCATGAGAATATCAAATTTCGTGGTCAGAACATCATTTGACATATCAGGCACAAGGATGATACGTTGAGATCGGATATTATACAATCCGGTTATGAATTGGTTTGGCTGGATGCCAACAAACATGGGCAAACTTATATAATGCCGGATTGATTAGGGGTAAAGTCAAGGGGAATTCAATGTCATCCATTGGTCTATATCAGGCTGTACGTAACGAATGGAAAAGTTTAAAGAAATCCGAGATCTACGATTTAGAGAAAAAGAGGATGATAGAGTGGAGGCATGGTCCGGCCATAGTAAGAGTGGATCATCCGACACGTGTTGACCGGGCCAGATCGCTTGGATACAAGAGCAAGGATGGATTCATAGTTGTCAGATCACGCGTTAGGCGTGGTGGAAGCAACAGAGAAAAGATAATGGGCGGCAGAAGACCAAGACGATTAGCCTACAACAAGCTCACGAGGAAGAAGAGCCTCAAGCTGATAGCAGAGGAGAGAGCAGCGGACAAATACCCAAATATGGAAGTCCTCAATTCCTATTATGTCGGTGAGGATGGACTTTACAAATACTTTGAAGTCATACTCGTCGATAGATCCCATCCCAACGTGTATAACGACATGCACATATCATGGATATCTGAGCCACAGAACAAGGGCCGTGTTTATAGGGGGCTTACCTCTGCTGGTTACAAGGTAAGAGGTCTCAGGACTGGTAGGAAGGGTTCCAGCAAGAGCAGGCCTTCCATAAGGTCAAACGGCAGGTTAAGAAGATAATTTGCCGCGGTGGCCCAGCGGTACGGCGCCAGCCTTGAGAGCTGGTTCCCTTGTGGATCGGGAGTTCGAATCTCCCCCGCGGCGCTTTATATTTTAATTATTCCGATCAAGAAGATAAATTTCAATTGCTGTTTCAATGCGATATGGATATGCGCTTTTAAAGAGGAGTTACGAGCTTGCTGGAAGCTGTAAGTCCCAACAGCTTCAGCCATGCGATGTACAGCGCCTCTGATTGAAATATTTATATGCATTATATAATATTTATAAGCGATTATAAAGGTATGGAGGTGCAATCCGAAAATACCTTCGTGGATATTACAATACAACGTTTGCCCTGAGTATATCCGTA